>NZ_JACJOY010000024.1:0-32350 GCF_014695815.1 Trichocoleus sp. FACHB-6 | reverse complement strand
TGAACCGCAAGTTATTGGCTCACACTGTCTGTTGCTTTCTCAATCGTCTCAGTGGTCGAGCACTTCTACAGTTCGATGGTTTAATTGCAGATTGATAAGTTGCACATCGCCTAGGACTACAAAGTTCTGTAGGGTTTGTCATTTCTGGAGCCTTTGTGCTGATGGGTATGCGGCTGGCTCAGATTCAGGGATGGAAGAGTTTTCAGACGGCTGTGCTACCTGCCATTTTAAAAGTAGTCGTTCTGCCAACACTGATCGGAATTGTGACGACACTTTGCGGCTTGTCAGGCGAACCGCGCTTAGCAATGGTGCTGATGTCGGGTATGCCTACAGCATTTGCTGGTCTGATCCTGGCAGAGGAGTACAACCTTAACCGAGATTTAATCGCCAGCAGTATTGTCGTGAGCACAGGATTGATGCTGCTGATGATTCCTCTATGGGTAGTTTTGTTCGGACAGTAGATCCAGCTACCCATTACGCCAAAGCCAATATCTCAGAATTGTTAACCTCCCTTTCCCTTTAAGCGAAAGAGTTGGGGGTTAGGTTTATCTTAATCGAAAAATATTAACGCCAAAGCTAGAAACCCGGTTGCTCGGTTATTTGTCACGAAAGCCTGACATTCTTACCTTACCTAGAAAGTATTTAGGCAAATGCTCCCCGGTAGTTGATCCCACATCCCGCAAATTGTCATAGATTTATGACAATTCGATCCCCAGGTTGCCCATAACTTCGTAGATATACCTATAATCGGCCCAGAAACCCCTTGATTTAACCAGGAATTTTTTACAACATAAGATTAACAAAGCGATCCCGCGATCCCAAAGAAATGTGGAAACCGCATTTCTGAAAACATGGGTGGTCAGTTCGCTTCTCAATTCAGATGGAAAGCAAATAAGTCTTCAAGGTGTCGTTTGAAAATCCTGCTACTTAAAGGAAAAATCGACTCGCTCAAGACCGGAACCAACTAAAAGACGTTACGGATTTCAGTAAGAGGCAATATTGCCCAGCTTTCCGAAGTTGAAGAGACGCGAAACTGCACTTTGTGCGCTTCGTTAACCAGTCTCTAGAGGAGTAACCTACCTGCCGAAAGAAACTACCGGAGACAATACGTTATGGCAAAAGAACGCCCACCCCTAGAAGAGATGACATTGCGGCAACTTCGCAAAGTTGCCAGTGAATGCAGCATCTCTAGATACAGCAGAATGCGGAAAGACCAACTGCTGGCATCAATTCAAGAAGTTCAACGCACCAAGATTTCTCTCAGTCCATCTCGCACACTGGAGGCACAAGAAGAAGTGGAAGCAGCAAAATTTGAACTTGGTCAGGAAGACCGGACTGGCGGTACGCTGGCATCCGTAGACGAAGGGTTAGGAGATTTACCTGGTGGTTACGGTGAAAGCCGCGTTGTCTTGATGCCTCGCGATCCGCAATGGGCTTACACGTACTGGGATATCCCCAACGAGCATAAAGAAGACTTGCGGCGTCAGGGGGGACAACAACTAGCTCTGCGACTCTACGATGTCACAGACATGAGCCTGGAATACCAAAGCCCACACAGCATTCAGGAATATCCTTGCGACGAGTTAGCGCGGGAATGGTATTTGCCGATGCCCGTGAGCGATCGCGACTACGTTGTAGACATCGGCTACCGCTGTGCAGATGGTCGCTTTTTAGTCTTAGCTCGTTCCGCTCCCGTGCGCGTTCCTCCCGTTTATCCTAGCGACTGGATTGAAGACCAATTCATCACCCTGGACTGGGAAGAAGACCTGCGCGGAAAAACCTTCCTCGAATTGGTTCCTCCAGCCAAGAAAATGCCAATGGCAGCAACTGGCTACGGTGCGGCGGCCGTCACTGGCAACCCCATCTACGACGAAATCTTCGGCATGGCTCAGACCGCCGAAGCTCAGCGCGTAGCAGGTTCTCTGTACGGTTCCATGCAGCAAGTATCCCCCGCAGAACAAGCCATCAGCTCCTACGTCTTCCCCTCTGGCGTTGGTATGTGGGCAGTTCCCACCACCTCTGGTCTTACCATGTCCGGTGTTGGAATGTCGGGTGCTGGCTTCTCCGGTTCCGCAATACCCATGCGTCCGCGCCAGTTCTGGTTGATTGCCGATGCTGAGCTAATTGTTTACGGTGCTACCGAGCCTGATGCTACCGTTACCATTGGCGGTCGTCCAATTAAGCTGAATTCCGATGGTACTTTCCGTTTCCAAATGTCCTTCCAAGATGGGTTAATTGACTATCCAATCATGGCTGTCGCGGCTGATGGCGAGCAAACCCGCTCGGTTCACATGAAGTTCACCCGCGAAACTCCTAGCCGGAATACTAACACTAAAGAAGAAGCCGTTCCCGAATGGTTGACCTAAAAGGATGAGGGATGAACAAAAATGAATTAATTCTCCCTTCCTTCCTCAGGTCTATGTCTTGAGAAGTTTCCCCCGACGCAAGTTGGGGGATTATTATTAGAAAATTATGAAATCTGAACAAATCAACGCTAACCTTACAGAAATATTTGGTGCAGAAGCTATTGAGGCAACCGCACCCGGATTGTGGCAAGTAGAAACGCCCCAAATGCGGCTGTTGGTGCTACTATCCGACGATGGATCTTGGTTGCGAGTTCTAGTACCAATCGCACCCGCTCAAGAAGCTCAACCGTTTTTGGAACAGCTCTTAGAAGCCAACTTTGATAATACCCAGGAAAGCCGCTATGCCCTGCATCAAGAGGTGTTATGGGGTGTGTTTCAGCACAATCTCGATAGTTTAAGTGGAGAGGATTTTTCAGGAGCGATCGCGCGACTCGTTTCTCTGCATCAAACAGGTTTATCTGACTGCTTTAACCAGCTCATTGAAACTCGCATCAGTCAAATTATCCTCGCTGCCAAACAACAGGGACAATCCCTCGAAGCAACACTCCAAACCTTAGATCGGTTTTATGAAGAAGGTTTAATGGGTGAAATGGATCTAGGCGCTGAAGCTCGTGAACAAGTGCTAGCAGCTTGGCGACGTCAATTAGAACGCCTCTGGCCAGAAGTGGAACCTTAACACCATTTTAGATTTTGGAATTCCCCCTAAAAATGTAGGGGGAGCGGATTTTGGATTGTGAAACCCTAGCCTTTAGAGAGTTTTAGCAAACTAGGTATAACTTCTAATCATACTTTTTATCTTATGGGCATCCTTCAAATTCTTAAAGAAGACTATCAGAGATTCCCAGAAAACCAGACCTTCAGCATCTATGCAAAAGATATCTTTTTCCAAGATCCCCTCAGCAAATTTCGTGGTCTTGGGAAGTATAAAGCCATGATTGGCTTTATCAACACCTTTTTTATTGCCGTCAAGATGGATTTACACGACATTCGCCAGTCAGGAGACACAATAAACATGGAGTGGACATTAAGTTGGAACACTCCGCTTCCCTGGAAGCCACGCATTGCTGTTCCTGGCTGGAGCGAGTTAAAAGTCAACTCCAATGGGCTAATTAATTCTCATATTGACTACTGGAAATGTTCCCGCCTTGATGTCCTAAAGCAGCATATCCCCGGTTCATCCCGTAAAGGGAATAAAAATGAATAATTTTTAGAGTAAATTTACTATAACGGCTTATAGAAGGTAGTAAAGTAAATAAATTTCATTTAGGATTCAAACTAAGGAATCAAAATCTTCAAGAATACCTGTACTTAGAGAAAACCCGCTAAAGTAAATAAATATAATCAATTTTCAGGCGGGGTTTAATTATCAATGCGTGTAATTTTAATGACAGGGAAAGGGGGCGTTGGCAAAACGTCTGTAGCAGCTGCAACGGGTTTGCGTTGTGCTGAACTCGGCTATAAAACCTTAGTTCTTAGCACCGACCCCGCCCACTCTCTTGCCGACAGTTTTGACCTAGAATTAGGACATGATCCGCGTTTAGTTCGCCCCAACTTGTGGGGAGCAGAGTTAGACGCGCTGATGGAATTGGAGGGCAACTGGGGTGCCGTCAAGCGCTATATCACCCAGGTTTTGCAGGCGCGGGGATTGGATGGCGTACAGGCGGAAGAATTAGCCATTCTACCTGGGATGGACGAAATTTTCGGTTTAGTTCGGATGAAGCGCCACTACGATGAAGGCGAATTTGATGTACTCATTATTGACTCAGCTCCCACTGGAACTGCGCTAAGACTGCTAAGTTTACCGGAAGTTAGCGGTTGGTATATGAGACGTTTTTATAAGCCATTACAAGGAATATCAGTTGCTCTAAGACCTTTGGTTGAACCCATCTTTAGACCACTTGCAGGTTTTTCTTTACCAGATAAAGAGGTCATGGATGCTCCCTATGAATTTTACGAGCAGATTGAAGCGTTGGAAAAAGTATTAACTGACAATACTCAAACTTCGGTGCGCTTAGTCACCAATCCAGAAAAAATGGTGATTAAAGAGTCTCTTCGCGCCCATGCTTATTTAAGTTTGTACAATGTTGCTACGGATTTGGTGGTGGCAAATCGGATTATACCAGAGCAAGTGACTGACCCCTTCTTTCAACGTTGGAAGGAGAATCAGCAGCAATATCGGCATGATATTCACCAAAATTTCCATCCATTGCCTGTGAAGGAAGTTCCGCTTTACTCTGAGGAAATGTGCGGTTTGGATGCCTTAGAACGACTGAAGGAAACGCTATATAAGGACGAAGACCCGACTCAGGTATATTACAAGGAAACGACTCTGAGAGTTGTCCAAGAAAAAAACCAGTACAGTTTGGAACTGTATTTACCTGGTATTGCCAAGGATCAAGTTCAATTGAGTAAAACTGGGGATGAATTAAATATTACCATTGGCAACCATCGGCGAAATTTGGTCTTGCCGCAAGCACTGGCGGCTTTACAACCATCCGGGGCCAAGATGGAGAATGATTATCTGAAAATCCGATTTGCGGATGCAGTTAAGGTGAGCTGAGAAAATTAATCTAGGCAAATTTAGGGATGGAGGCAGATACTCTAGAATCTAGAGTATCTGCCTCGATTTGCTATTTGCTACTTTACGAGTAAGCTATTAGCGCAGCCCCAGCCAGGTGAAAAAGTCCTGATGGGTGAAAAATTCCAGTATTAACAAAGCAACAAACCCTACCATAGCGAAGCGTCCGTTAAGTTGCTCGGCGTAGGATGAAAAGCCAAAAGCAGGTTCTGGACTGTTATAATCTTCTGCTGGCGTTTGTTTTGGTGTCGGAGTAGTTTCAGGATTCATCGCTTTTAGTTTAATATTGGTCAGATGTTGGTTGAGATTCCAGACTTTGAACAGATTCAATAAGCGATCGCACTACCAACGCCCCCTCGGACGGCTCAAATCCCAAAGGGAACTTACCCCGAACCAGCATTCTTAAACCCAGTGGCCCCAAGCTGATTAACCCCTTAATATCTCGAAAAGAGTTACCCACCACTTGCAGCCCAAATCGGCGTTCATCAATCCAACCGCCTTCCTTAACCAAATCAATTAATACTTTCCGGTGGCGAACTTGGCGGCTGTCTTGGGCATCCTTCCGGTCAAGAATTTCCTGTTTAATTTTACCGATTTGATCCATTGGGGCAACATCCATCGGACAAACCGTATTGCACATAAAACAGCGGGTACAGCCCCAAACGCCCTGAGTCCCCTGATTATATTTTTCCAAACGAGATTCTGTTTCAAAGTCGCGAGAATCCGTCACCATCCGGTAAGCTTTAGCTAAAGCGTGGGGGCCTACAAAATCTGGGTTTACTTCACGGGCATTGCATTCAGAATAGCAGGCACCGCATAAAATACAATTGCCTGTTTGATTCAGTTTCTCTCGCTCTTGGGGTGTTTGCAGAAACTCTCGTTCCGGAACTTGCCTTGCACCAGTGCTGACATAGGGTTCAACAGCTTCAAGGTGATCCCAAAAGCTGTGCATATCTACCACCAAATCCTTAATTACAGGCATATTGCCCATTGGGGCAATAGTAATTTCTGGGATGATATCTGAGGTATTTCTCACTGTATCTGAGGTTGTAGCACTTGCCGCTATCTGTTGCAGCCTTTGCAGTTCACTGCCCACATTTTCCTTGCAAGCTAGTGCAGAACGACCATTGATTCGCATTCCGCAGCTGCCGCAAATTGTGTTGCGACAATTCTTGCGAAAAGCTAAACTTCCATCCTGCTCCCACTTAATACGATTTAAGCAATCCAGAATTGTGTTGCCGGGATCAACATCCAGTGTGTAAGTCTGAACTTGAGGAGGAGAATTTTGCTCCTGCCTAATGACCTTAAAAAGGACTTGCATGATTAAAGGCTCTTCATTCTCTCATCTTCTAGTCTAAGACTGAAATCAGCACTGTGTAGGCAAGCACAACTTTGTTTTACATAGATTGACTTGGGTGTGCAGCTCTTAATTTTTTATGTCTAGAGCCATGAAGACAAAACAGATCAATCGCCCCTTTGTCATCCCAAAGATAGATTTCCGATAATAGTACACTTTAGACTTTATAAAATTATAGAGTCTTTAGTCTCTTGTCTCTAGTCGCTCCTTAAATGACTTGACAAGTGGTAGTAAGAACCTCAACTGTTACCGAACAACCAAATTTTGCAGCAAGACATGAACTTGAGGACTCACCTTGTAAAAATCGTTTGTTGGGCTGAGTAAGTTAAATATATATTTTTTATGTACTCAAATATTGGCAGAAGACTCTCTTTACTATACTGTAGATTGAAGTGTATTTTGTAAGACGATGACTGAAACCGCAACATCTCCATTGACAGGGAAAGCACTGCTTCAAAAAGTAAAAGAGCTTTCAAACTTACCACGGCGAGAAACAGCAAAACGCTGTGGCTATTACACCGTGACTAAGAATAACCAGACTCGTGTCAACCTAACAGACTTTTATGACGCAGTTTTGGGCGCTAAAGGTGTTCCTCTCGATCCAGAAGGAACAAAAGATGGTCGTGGACGCGAACCAACCTATCGTGTAAGCGTACACAAAAACGGTCAAATTGTTATTGGTGCAACCTACACTGAGGCAATGGGATTAAAGCCTGGTGATGAGTTTGAAATTAAGCTGGGCTACAAGCATATTCACTTAATTCAGGTGGATGGCGATAAAACCCGGGCAGCGGAAGATATGGAGGAAGATACTGAAGACGAGGAAGATGAGGAATCTTAGGCAGTAATAGTTACTGGTCTAGGGGTGCTTTTGACAAAACAAGCTGTTTCATCTGAAAGAAAATTAACTGGCTTTCCTTAAAGGGGATTGTCTAGTGTTTTGCTAATACATCGGAGGGCTATTGCATAGTAGCTGCGTGGGTTTATGATCGCCCTCCGAAAGTATACAAGGCAGTGTTTTCGCTTTCGTTAAGATGTTAAGCTTGTGCCAATGAAAGCTGTCTTGACAATGGTTATTTTTGACCAAATAAAGCGGTTGCTGGCGTTACTTGCAGAGGCAGCCGCTGTGTGGAAAGCGATCGCTTTTTTCCTTGTTTGGCTAGTTCTTTGGTTGCCAGTGGCGATTCCTCTGGCAAAATTTCTGAAATGGCAACCCCCTAAGCCATTGGCAGTAGAGCAAAAGCTACCGTTATTAGCTTCGCTTTACTTAATTGCCCCACTGATTGTGTGGGGTGCTTCTTTGGTGGAGGGGGTGCCTTTTTCAGATTACGGCTTGGATTGGAAAGCTTCAGTTTTAGTTTCACTGGGACAAGGCTTGGGCTTGGCTGTGCTAAGCCTTGTGGCGGTGTTTGGCATAGAAAAAGCCTTAGGCTGGATAAATTGGCACTGGGAAGAAGATCAAAGCTCTCCAGAGGCAGAGATCCAGTCGCCCAAAATTGGATCGGTAGTGGGATCTATCCTGCTACCGACACTATTAATAGGATTGTTGGTAAGTGGAATTGAAGAGTTAATTTTTCGGGGATTTTTGCTTACTTCCCTCCAGCAAGATTATTCAGTTTGGGTAGCGGCAGTAATTTCCAGCTTAATTTTTGCTCTGCTACATTTGGTTTGGGAACAGCAAGAAACTCTACCCCAGCTGCCGGGATTGTGGCTGATGGGGATGATATTAGTATTAGCTCGTGCTTGTGATGGTGGTAGTCTGGGTTTGCCTTGGGGACTACACGCGGGTTGGATTTGGGTTATAGCTAGTTTGGATACCGTTGGGTTGATTACTTACACCGGTAAAGTTCCAGCTTGGATGACTGGGTTAGGAGAAAAACCCTTAGCTGGGGGGATGGGAATTCTGTGTGTATTAGGAACTGGAGGCTTTCTCTGGGTATTATTTAACTGAACCGACAATCTGAAATAATCTAGAGCAAACAAAGTCTGAGATTATCGGTATCAGAAGAAGTTGTGGGGGAAGCGATCGCAAGTCAGCCACAATTTATGATTCAGCTTCGGCAGTTGAAAACGTATGACCGAGCAATCTACTGATTACGATAGTCCCTGGAAAGAAGTCATAGAGGAATATTTTCCTAGCTTTTTGGAGTTCTTTTTCCCCCTAGTTTATGCCGAAATCGACTGGCAGCGAGATCCAGCCTATGAATTTCTAGATACAGAACTGCAACAGCTAGAACCAGATGCAGAAATTGGGCGGCGTTTGGTAGATAAAGTCGCAAAGGTTTGGCTGCTGGGAGGCGAAGAAGCTTGGGTATTGGTTCATGTGGAAGTTCAAGGTAAGTACGACAGCAAGTTTGCCGAACGAATGTACACATACAATTACCGCTTGTATGACCCCCACAAACAGCGAGTCATCAGCTTAGCGATTTTGGCAGACGAAGAGAAAAATTGGCGGCCTTCTAGCTACGGTTATCAACTTGGCGGATGTCGCGTTAGTTTAGAGTTTCCCGTAGCGAAACTTTTGGACTATGAGGCGCAGTGGGAAAGTCTAGAACAAAGCACTAATCCTTTTGCTGTAATTGTGATGGCGCATTTAAAGACTAAAGCGACGCACCGAAACCCACAGAGTCGTTTACAGTGGAAACTAAGCCTGGTCAGAAGGCTGTACGAACGGGAGTATAGCCGAGAAGATATTCTAAAGTTGTTTCGGTTTATCGACTGGGTGATGATGCTGCCAGAGGAGTTGGCGCAAGGTTTTAAAGCAGTAGTAAAAAGTTATGAGGAGGCGACTAGAATGCGTTACGTAACCAGTATCGAGCGGTTGGCAAAGCAGGAAGGGATGGTGGAAAAGGCACGAGAGGATGCGATCGCAGTCTTGGAAACGCGGTTTCCAGAAGTGCCAAACTCTATTGTCGAGAGGATTAACGGGATAAACGATCCGTCCATGCTGAAAACGCTTTTCACAAAGGCGATTCTTATTGGTTCTGTGGAAGAATTCCAGCAAGTCTTGGATGAAGTAGTTTCTGGATGAGCGATCGCGCCTTCAACGAGTTGCAGTTAAAATCGTCACTGGATTAAGAGGCGAAAACCGCGTCAAGTTTCCCACCGGTACAGAACGTGATAGCTGCACTTGCAACAACTGGTAATCCCAACTGTGACGGGAAAGCCAATCCAAAGCTGTATTAAGATGTTCTAAAGTTGCTAGTGCCAGCACCAAAACACCATTAGAAGTTAGATGATTATTACAGGTATCGAGAATTTCAGTTAAATTGCCGCCGCTACCACCGATAAAGATGCGATTGGGTGGTGGAAGTTGAGATAAAGCTTCTGGTGCATCGCCATGAATAGAAATTACGTTTTCTACTTGGAAGCGATCGCAATTTTTCTGGATTAAACTGGTGCCAGCAGAGGTTTTCTCAATCGCATACACGCGCGATGTGGGGAACAAACGGGCAATTTCGATAGAAACCGATCCAGTTCCGGCACCGATATCCCAGATAATTTGTTTTGGCTGTAGTGCTATTTCTCCTAATACGAGAATACGCACTTCGCGCTTAGTCATCAAACCTGGGCGATCGCTAAAACTCAAAAAACTCCGATCTGGTAATCCCAGCATCGGCAAAGATGCTAAATTTAGAGGCAATTCATCCGCCTCTACACGTAATAATACCACCACATTCAGGGGTGCAAAAGTTTTATCCAGCAGGCTGTCTATCGCCAAACATTGAACCTGTTCATCAACACCGCCGAGATTTTCACATACCCAGAATTGGTAATTGCTGGGTAAATCTAAGGCAAGTAACAGATGTGCGATCGCATTTGGCGTATTGGTCCCATCTGTCAGCACCGCAATCTTCTCCACGCCTTGTTGCAGTGCTACAGTTAACTCATCAAGCGATCGCCCGTGAGCGCTAATCACCCGCGCATCCTGCCAAGGCACTTTAATTTTATTGAAAGCCAGTTGAATCGAACTCAGATGCGGGTAAAAAGTTAATTGTTCTGCTGGAAGTTCTACAAGTAGCAGCCGTCCCAATCCAAAAAATAGGGGATCGCCGCTGACTAATACCACAATTATTTCTGAAGCAATATATAAGCAATTGCGAATTTTGTCAATTGCTGCTTTTAAATCTCCTAGTAGCAAACGTTGGGCTGGATGATGGGGAAAGTAACAGAGGTGGCGATCGCTTCCAATTAGCAGCGTCGCCCGATCCACAATTTGCCGCACAGTTTCTGTTAGTCCTGCTGTGCCATCCAAGCCAATTCCCACAACGTGTACAGTCATAGAAAAGCAAAAGGCGATCCCCCTTGCCCGCCTTCAAAAGGGGGGAGGCAAAAACTAAAAAAAGAAACACAGAGCCTATATTGCTTCCCTCTGCGTCTCTCTTGCCTCTGTGGTTCGTTAACTCTCATAAGCCTCCCAAGCTAAGATGAGCAGAGCATTAACGATAGCAGCAGCTACTGGTGAACCGCCCTTGCGTCCTTCGATGCGAATTTGGGGTACGGGGGTGTTAGCGAGTGCCGCTTTTGACTCTAGCACGGAGATAAAGCCCACAGGTACGCCGATGACCAAAGCTGGTTGTACTGGTGCTTTTGGCAACTCAGCACAAAGAGCTAGTAAAGCTGTGGGAGCATTCCCGATAGCAAAAATCGCGTCGGGAAATAACTCAAAGCATTGCATCAAACCAGTCTCGGTGCGCGTCTTACCGGGAAGTGGGACGGGTGCTTCTTCAACTGCGGCAATTAGCGGGGTGCCAAAAGTTTTCGATACCATCCCAGCAACTCCCTGTTTTACCATGCCTACGTCTGTGATAATAGGCACACGACGCTGGAGTGATGCAATCGCATTCTCAATTGCCCCAGGACTAAATCGAATCAATGTTGCAAACTCAAAATCAGCAGTAGTGTGAATCACCCGCCGGACAATGGCATACTCAGCGGGGCTAAAGTTATGTTCGCCGATTTCTCGGTCAATAACTGCAAAACTCTGCTCCAAAATAGGATGATTTAAAAGGCTCATTGAGGGGCGGGTTTAAGGAGGATTTGCTGTTGCCGAATGCTAAGGTTATCTTAAAACCCGCCCCGACAACTTAAAATTCTAAAACAGGCCAGTCAGGGCCACGATAATAGTGGGTCATATCGTCAAACTTCCTAAGTTCTGCGCGGTGTGCCAAGAGTTCTTGGTAATTTTCTACCCATTGATCGTTAAATTCCGAAAGCTTATTGCATAAAGCTTGGCGATCTAAATCTGGTGAAATATTCCCAAAATATCCTAGTGTAATATGGGCAGTAAAACGGTATTGCTGTTCAACCCTCAAAGCAATCAGACCGGGATTTTGATAAATAAAGCGGCGAAACTGCAAAATTCTTTCGTAGGTTTCCTCGTCCTTGGGTAGTAAACCCACAGCGATCGCGCGAGGCATCACTATCAACCCCAGCAATTGCCAGCGTAAAGGATGCCCTAAACTGATTGACGGCTTAGACTGCTCAAAGATTTTACCAATTGCAGAGCGCAAATGTTCCTCAAAAGCTGGCTTCTGATTCGCGTGTCTGTAAGCACTGTCCCAAATCAAATCCGCTAAAGTTAAGTGAAAGCTCTCCGGAGGTACTGGTACCAAGAAACCGGAGTCAAACTGCTGCAATAGTTGATCTTGGCACACCTTCAAGGTTTCGTAAAACGTAGAATTTTCCGAATCATCCCCCCAAGGTGGCGTGATTACCGTATAGCCTGGGAAAGGCACTGGCTGTCTTTCGCCAGATTCGTCAGGCTTAAACTTCGGAGACTCCTGTATATGTTGTACTTGGGACTGGTAGGTAGCAGGTAGCGGTAGTCGGGCTACTCGATTTAAATAAATTTGATAACTCTCGTCCAATTTTGATATCCTCGCTCTTTTAAAAGATGCTGTAATGCCAATTTACCTTTACTGGGGAGAAGATGATTTTGCCTTGGAAAAAGCCGTTAATCTCCTTTTGCATCGATTTGTCGATCCGCAATGGGCTAGCTTTAACTATGACAAAATTTCCCCCGATCAAGCCAATGCTGCCATCATCGGACTGAATCAGGCGATGACCCCTCCTATGGTTAGCAGTGGGCGTCTAGTATGGTTGACTGATACAACTATATGCCAGCAATGTTCTGAAGACCTGCTGGCTGAGTTGGAGCGTACTATACCAGTAATTCCTGAGTTGTCAGTATTATTACTGACAACGCGAACTAAACCTGATGGTCGTCTAAGATCCACTAAGTTGCTGCAACAGTATGCTGAGATTAGAGAATTTTCTCTCATTCCACCTTGGAAAACAGAAGAGTTGCTAAAACGAGTGCGGCAAGTTTCCCAAGAAGTCGATGTAAAACTGACTCAGGCTGGTGCCGAACTTTTAGCACAGTCTGTGGGAAATGATACCAGGCAGCTTTGGAATGAGCTGGAAAAGTTACATTGCTATGCTGGGACAGAAGCAAAAGCACTTGATGTCGATGTTATTGCTGCTCTGGTAACATCAACCACCCATAATAGCTTGAAGTTGGCAGAGGCAATTATTCAGGGAAATGCGGCTAAAGCTTCCGGTTTGGTTGCTGACTTGATCGGTCGCAATGAACCAGCTTTGAAGATTGTAGCTACTTTGATTGGTCAATTTCGCACCTGGTTATGGGTCAAACTTATGATAGAGGATGGGGAGCGAGATGAAAGAGCGATCGCTACTGCGGTAGAGATAGGCAACCCAAATCGAGTTTACATTCTGCGAAAAGAAGTCAATCCCTTATCAATTCGGCAACTTAGTTTAACATTACCCTTACTGCTGGATCTTGACGTTAGTCTAAAGCGAGGCGCAGATCCCCTTTCGACTCTACAAACTAAAGTTATAGAACTCTGCCTGGTGTATCAGTGAAACGTAACGCACTAAAACCCTTAAAATATCTCTCCATAAACGTGCGTTACAGCTTTGGACTCACGCGCCCTACATCTGGGATCTGGAAGTGCATCTGTGAAATTTAGCAAATTATTTATAAATGCTTCCTCCCTACCTGGAACTTCTCACCCTTAAAATAGTTCAGAAAATGTAATGCACGTACTGCTTTAGTTTCCTATTTTTGGCTGCACTAGATCATGATGACTTCCTTCTGTTCCCGCCGTTACGTGAATCGAGTCTTATCCCAATGCCTAAGTGTGGGAACTTTCGCCACCCTAAGCCTGCTATTGGGAATCGCACCGGGTATCTCCGGGGGCTACCATACTGTAGAGTTTAATTCTGTGGCATACGCTCAAGCTTCTAATGTTACTAATGAGGAAGTAACTAAAGTTGCCAGAGCTATCTTGGCGATGGAGCCTGGTCGCCAATCTGCCTATAATGACATTAAGAAACTTGTGGGCAGCCCTCCGAATATTATTTGCGGCAGACCTAATACTTTGCGATCGCTGCCTAAAAATGCTCAGGCAATTGCCAGAAATTATTGTCAGCAGTCGCAAAAGATTATCCAGAGCAATGGTCTGACAAATGAACGATTCAACCAAGTTACCATTGCAGCGCAGAGCGATAAGGATCTACAAACACGGATTCAAAATGAAATGCTTCGTCTGCAATCTAACTAAGGGCGATCTTTGAGGATCTCTTTCTTTTGTCTTTACCTTTTTAAGCGATGCTAAATATAACGCAACGCTTGAGTGCTGAGCCTGATGTAGAAGTTAGTTTTACTCTGGCTCTGACAGCCGAGGAGCGTACCCGCAGCCGCTATCGCTTTGAAACGCCTTCAGGTGAAGCTTTGTATCTACGCTTACCTAGAGGGACGGTGCTGCGCGATCACGATCTCCTCCAATCTGAAACCTGTGATGTTGTAGTGAGAATTGCTGCTAAACCGGAACCAGTTCTCACGGTGACAGCTAAACAGCCCCTAGATTTGCTGCGTGCGGCTTATCATCTGGGGAATCGGCACGTACCGATAGAAATTGCTCTCACCTATTTAAGACTATCTCCTGACCCAGTTTTGCAGGCAATGCTGGAACATCTAGGGGTGGAGGTACGAGAGGAAATCGCACCTTTTCAACCTGAACCAGGTGCTTACGGACATTAAAAAGGGACTGGGGACTGGGGACTGGGGATTGGGGACTAGGTAAGACTTTTTCCCAATTCCCAATTCCTCAATCCCCAATTCCTCAATTCCCAATTTCCCAATCCCCAATCCTCAATGAGCAATTTACTGTGTCTGTTACAGCTTGCTAGTCCAGCATTACCAGTGGGTGCCTATAGCTATTCCGAAGGTTTGGAAACGCTAGTTGAGGCTGGTGTAATTGATAATCGGCATCTGGGAGACTGGCTAAAGCAGGAACTGCGCTATGGGGCAATTCGGTTGGAGGCGGCGATAGCGATCCGCGCCTATCGAGGTGCAGAAGCTGGCGATTTGGCGGCTTTAAGTTACTGGAATGCTTGGTTATCTGCTGCTAAAGAAACTCAAGAATTACGAGAGCAAAGTTGGCAGATGGGGCGATCGCTTTTGAAATTATTTCTGGAACTACAGCCGCAGGTGCAGTTAATGGCCGATGCTGTGGGAAATCCTTGTAATTATGCGATCGCATTCGGTATCGCGGCGCAAGAGTGGCAAATTGAGCTAAAGCAAGCAATGTTGGGATATTTACACAGTTGGGCCACGAATGCGATCGCATCTGGAGTGAAACTGATTCCCCTGGGACAAACCGCTGGGCAACAGCTACTCTTTGAACTGCATCCAACTATACGTGATGCTGCCAATGAAATTTTAGCTTTAGAGGATGACGATCTCGGTAGTTGTGGCTGGGGATTAGCCCTGGCGAGTATGGCACACGAAACCCAGTACACGCGACTATTTCGCAGTTAACGTAAGATTAGTAATTAGCCATTAGCGATTAGCAATCCCATGAGTGCATTTCGGGTTGGCGTAGCAGGGCCAGTGGGTTCGGGAAAAACTGCCTTAGTTGAGGCGATGTGTAAGGCCATGCGGCAGAGATACCACATTGCTGTCGTCACCAATGATATTTATACGCAGGAAGATGCACAGTTTTTAGTGAAAAGTCAAGCATTGGAAAGCGATCGCATCCTCGGCATAGAAACTGGCGGCTGTCCCCATACCGCCATCCGCGAAGACGCTTCCATGAACATAGCCGCCATCGAACAGATGGAACAGCGGTTTCCAGATTTAGACCTAGTATTTTTAGAAAGTGGCGGCGACAACTTAGCTGCAACCTTTAGTCCCGAACTCGTAGACTTGACAATTTACGTAATTGATGTTGCAGCAGGTGACAAAATTCCCCGCAAAGGAGGCCCTGGCATCACCAAGTCAGATTTGCTGGTAATTAACAAAATTGACCTTGCCCCTCTAGTGGGAGCTGATTTGGGCATCATGGAACGAGATTCTAAGAGAATGCGCGGGGAAAAACACTTTATATTTACAAATTTGAAGACTCAGCAAGGATTAGACGCTGTTTTGAACTTTATCCGTTTGAATATGGGAGAAATTCCCCAAACAGCAACCTGACCTTATCCTTCAATGATTGTTAAAAATCAGCGTTTTGTATCCAAGACTACAATGTTTTCCTAGATCATCGCTCTAATATCACTCCTTAGCTGTGTATGTTCTCTATCATTGGGCTGATTCAGCCAGGAGTACAGTATTGGTATGGCAAAGCGATTAGGGCGACGTAAATTTCTTCTATACGGTTCTGCCACTCTAGGAACCAGTATTCTTCTCAAGGCTTGCAGTGGGACTTCCACCACTAATCCCAGCAGTCCAACAGCTGCTTCTCCCTCTCCCGGCGCGACTACCGTGGCCGCTGCTGGTGGAGGAGACACCATTAAAGTCGGGATTTTACACTCCCTCAGCGGTACGATGGCAATTAGCGAAAAAAGTGTCGTCGATGCCGAAATGTTAGCAATTGACGAGATTAATAAAGCTGGCGGCGTACTAGGCAAACAAATTCAACCTATTCAAGAAGATGGTGCCTCCGACTGGCCTACTTTTGCAGAAAAAGCCAGAAAATTAATTGATCAAGATAAAGTTGTCACCGTTTTTGGGTGTTGGACTTCTGCAAGTCGTAAAGCTGTACTGCCAGTATTTGAAGAGAAAAAACATATGCTCTGGTATCCCGTACAATACGAGGGACAAGAGTGTTCTAATAATATCTTCTACACTGGCGCTGCCCCAAATCAACAAATTGAGCCTGCGGTTGATTGGTTGTTGCAAAATAAAGGTAAAAGATTCTTCCTCATAGGCTCCGACTACGTTTTCCCTCGCACCGCTAACACCGTCATTAAAGAGCAATTAAAAGCCAAAGGCGGCGAAACCGCAGGTGAAGACTACTTACCTTTGGGTAATACAGAAGTCACGCCCATCATTACCAAAATAAAAGCAGCACTGCCAGAGGGCGGAGTAATTTTTAATACTCTTAATGGTGATAGCAACGTCGCTTTCTTCAAGCAGATGCAAGGTGCAGGATTGAACCCAGATAAATATCCGGTAATGTCTGTAAGTATTGCCGAAGAAGAAGTTAAAGCAATCGGTACAGAATATCTCAAAGGTCATTACGCTGCTTGGAATTATTTCCAAACTGTGGACACTCCTGCTAATAAAAAGTTTGTCGCAGCCTTTAAGGCAAAATACGGAGCAGACCGGGTAACAAATGACCCGATGGAAGCAGCGTACATTGCTGTTTATTTATGGAAGCAGTCTGTTGAGAAAGCAAAAACGGCTGACGATATAGAAGCGGTTAAAAAGGCCGCTGTAGGTCAAACCTTCGATGCTCCAGAAGGCAGAGTGACACTGGAAAATAACCATCACTTAGCGAAGTTTGTGCGACTTGGTGAAGTGGCGGATGACGGTCTATTTAAGATTGTCTACGAGACACCGAAAGCAGTATCTCCTGTTCCCTGGAACCAGTTTGTTGCTGAAACTAAGGGATATGCCTGTGACTGGACTGATTTGAAGAAAGGCGGTAAATATAAAGCCTAAGCTGTCCAATTATTAGCTTGTTGTCCTTTATTCTTATCTATTGTCTTCAGTAAAAGGATAAAGGACAGCTAAAAAAGCTAATAAACTTAAACATAGCTAGTAATTGCGCTCGTTTTTCATGGAAATATGCGATTGTTTAGTCGCTATGTATTGCCTGCTAAAATTCGCATCTGGAATAATATGCTTTATGCAATAGGCTATATGAAACTTTGCAATTTTAAGTAGTAGGTGTACATCGAAGGAAAACTATTCAGTAGTCGAAATAACTGTAAGTTTTTTAGGATGGTAAGGAGTATAGTAGGCTGATTGTTTATTACCAATTACCAGAAGTAAAGTTAGATACCTATCACCTGCTTATCTAAAAAGGTAAGCTGCAACAAAGGCGATGCAAATCAATTAATTGGGAGAAAGCTAGTGCTGCAAGTAGTGTTAGATGCCATATTTAACGGGATTAGCATCGGTGCTGTTTTACTAATTGCGGCGCTGGGTTTAGCCATTGTATTTGGGCTGATGGGTGTCATAAACTTAGCTCACGGCGAGCTAATAATGCTGGGAGCATACACAACTTATGTTGTGCAAAATGGTTTCAAGATATTGGGGAAACCTTGGTTTGAACTTTATATCTTTTTTGCCCTAATTTTGGCTTTTTTGGTAGCATCTGCTGTGGGATTAATTCTGGAGCGTGGGGTAATTCGTTATCTTTACGGACGACCTCTAGAAACACTGTTGGCAACTTGGGGCGTTAGCCTGATTTTGCAACAGTTCGTCCGCAGCGTTAACTGGGTGCTGATAATTGAAATTGGTGTATTTTGTATTTTGTTTTTCGGCGCTTTGAGGATTCTGTCTCGTCGCGCAGATTTTGAAAGAATTCGCCCTTGGGTAATAGTAGTAATGTTACCTGTTTCGTGGGAAATTGCTGCGAGAATAGGTAAACTTTTGGGGGAAACTTATAAACTGGCTGTGACTAAGGCTTGGTTCGGCGCTCAAAATGTTGATGTAACGGCTCCTAGTTGGCTACGAGGTGGATTGCCGTTAGGTAGCTTTCAGCTACAATATGCACGACTTTTTATTATCGTGCTAACGATTCTTTGTATTGCCGGAATTTACTTGTTTTTACAACGTTCGTCTTGGGGTTTGAGAATTCGGGCAGTGACGCAAAATCGCAGTATGAGTGCTTGTTTGGGAATTCCTACAGAGAAAGTGGATGCACTGACTTTTGCGTTGGGTTCGGGATTAGCTGGTGTTGCAGGTTGTGCGATTAGTTTGCTGGGTTCTGTGGGGCCAAATACTGGGCAGAATTATATTGTCGATACGTTTATGGTGGTAGTTGTGGGCGGTGTTGGTAAGTTGGTGGGTAGTATTGTGGCTGCGATCGCGATCGGTATGGCAAACTATCTCATCGGTTCTAATACTCTGGCGCTGTGGCTTGCTCCCATTAAACCGCTCTCGGATTTCTTTTCATTTTTCGCTACGACAAGTATGGCGAAGGTGATGGTTTTTGCTTTGATTATTGCTTTTCTTCAAGTGCGTCCGGGGGGAATTTTTCCCCAGAAGGGACGCACGGTTGATGCTTAGAACAATCTAAAAAACTGCGAAGGCGCGAAGGATGCGAAGAATGAGAAAGAAAGGAGGCCAGTTAGTATTAATAGAGGTGGGGGTGGTCGTAGCGATCGCTCTTATCTTAATCTTGGTGATGCCAGCGGTTCTTTCTGGGTTTCGTCTCACTTTGCTGGGGCGTTTTTTGGCGTTAGCGATCGCTGCTTTGGGTATTGATTTAATCTGGGGCTACACTGGTATGCTCAGTTTGGGGCATGGGGTGTTTTTTGCCCTTGGCGGTTACGCTTTGGGGATGCACTTGCAATTAGCGCCTTTGAATGACGGTTTACCAGAATTTATGTCCCTCTACGGGGTGACGGAGTTGCCTTGGTTTTGGCAGCCGTTTTACTCGCTTGGCTTGACTGCTTTGGCGGTGGTAATAATCCCAGCTATATTAGCCGCAATTTTGGGATATTTGGTATTTCGCAACCGCATTCGCGGCGTATACTTTTCGATTTTAACTCAAGCAGCAACAATTGTTTTTTTCAACTTCTTCAACGGGCAGCAAAAACTGTTTAACGGCACCAATGGTTTAACTAACTTCAAAACTATTTTGGGAGCAACTGTCAGTGATAGTAAGACACAGGTTGTTTTCTACACTCTCACAGTGTTGTTTTTAGTGGCATCTTACGTCCTGTGTCGGTGGTTGACAAAAGATCGTTTTGGACGCTTGCTAATTGCTATTCGAGATGATGAAAGCCGAGTGCGTTTTTCTGGCTATAACCCTACCGGATATAAAGTGATTGTATTTGCAATCTCTGCTGCTTTAGCGGGAATTGCTGGTGCCTTGTTCACTATCCAAACAGGTTTGATTTCACCGAAAGCGATGGATATTGCTTTTTCGATTGAAATGGTAATTTGGGTAGCAGTGGGAGGTCGTGCCACTTTGGTAGGCGCAATCCTAGGAACACTGGTGGTCAACTTTGGCAAGACTTTTTTGAGCGAAAAATATCCGGATAGTTGGCTATTTTTCCAAGGTGCCTTATTCCTAATTGTGGTGACAGTTCTTCCCGATGGTTTGATTGGCTGGCTGCGATATCAAGGTTTGGATAGAATGCGATCGCTCTTGGGATTCCGTAAACAAGTCGCCACATATCCTAGCCTGGAAGCAGAAATTAGCACTCAGAATGATGAGTAAATTTTTTACCGCAAAGGACAACAGAGGTAAGTGCAAAGTTATTGCTTATTCCCTGTCAACCTCTGCACCTTCCTTTGCATCAATTTGCGTTAAAAAATATGAACAATAAAATACTAGAAACTGAAAATGTAACTGTTAGTTTTGATGGATTTAAAGCACTAAACAACCTCAATTTCAACATGGATGTTGGAGAATTGCGAGTGGTAATTGGCCCCAATGGTGCAGGTAAAACAACATTTCTGGATGTCATCACTGGCAAGGTAAAACCGACAGAAGGGCGAGTGCTATTCAAGGGGAGAAATGTTAAAGCTTTCTCAGAATATCAAATCGCCCGTTTGGGAATTGGCCGCAAATTCCAAACCCCCCGCATTTACTTGAATCTAACACCACGCGAAAATTTAGAAATCGCTTGCAATCACAATAAAAATGCTCTCTTTACCCTATTTAGTCGTCCCTCTAGTGCTGAACATAGCAAAGCGATCGCGTTGCTAGAAACCATTGGGTTGACGGCTAAATCAGATATTCTTGCTGGGTTACTTTCTCACGGAGAAAAGCAACGTCTGGAAATTGGGATGTTAGTCGCTCAATCTCCTGATTTGTTGCTTGTTGATGAACCTGTGGCTGGGTTAACTGATGAAGAAACCGAAAACATTGGTAATTTACTTCTAGCTCTAGCTCAAAGTCATTCTATTCTGGTGATTGAGCATGATATGGAATTTGTCCGCCAAATTGCTCGTAAAGTTACGGTACTGCACGAGGGTTCAGTCTTGTGTGAAGGAAGCATTGAGGAAGTGCAGAATGATCCTCGCGTGATTGAAGTTTATTTGGGACAGCAATTAGTGTCTTGATGTTGAATTAAAATTCAAATGCTGCAAATTACTGGTTTAAATGTTTACTACGGTGAAAGTCACATTCTCTGGGATGTAGATTTGAGCGTACCTGCGGGACAAATGGTTTGTCTAATTGGCCGCAATGGCGTTGGTAAAACTACTTTGCTCAAGACAATTATGGGGTTGATAAAGCCCCGCACAGGCACGATTACTTTTGCAGGTAATTTGATAAATGCCAACTCGACCGATCAAAGAGCAAAGCTGGGGATTGGCTATGTTCCCCAAGGACGGGAAATTATTCCGCGTTTGACAGTGAAGGAAAATCTATTGCTAGGTTTGGAAGCTAGACGCGATCGCGCACGCAGTCAAGAAATTCCAGAGGAAATCTTTGCCCTTTTTCCAGTCTTAAAATCCATGCTTTCGCGCATGGGTGGCGACTTGAGTGGAGGACAACAACAACAACTAGCGATCGCACGCGCTTTGATGGGAAAACCGCAGTTACTCGTATTAGACGAACCCACCGAAGGCATCCAACCATCTATCATTTTGGAGATAGAAGCCGCAGTGCGCCGGATTGTTGAATCTACAGGAATTTCTGTTTTATTAGTAGAACAACACTTGCATTTTGTGCGCCAAGCAGATCGTTATTATGCAATGCAAAAAGGCGGCATTGTTGCCTCTGGTTCTACTAGCGAATTGAGCCAAGATGTAATTGAGAGATTTCTCGCAGTGTAATGGCGCGGTTAGCTTTGCACAGAATAGGACAGCACAGAATAGGACAGCTAGACTGTCTAAAAACGATACCATTGACTTGTAACAGGCAATCTTACGAATCTTGATGGCTACCACTAAGCAACGCCTCGCACTGCAAGACTTCCTAAAGCTGCCGAATATTGAGGAGTCGCCAGCTTGGGAGTTTGTGGACGGACAAGCCAATCAAAAACCTATGCCCACAGCCTTCCACAGCATCTTGCAAAAACGCCTGACGGCTGCAATTGACCAAGCGGACTCATCCTACAAAGCTTTTCCAGAGTTACGCTGTATCCTAAGCAGCAATTCTGTCGTCCCTGACATTACAGTTATTCACCAAGACCGAGTCCCTTCTGAGAATATCGCTGTTGAAGGTGCGCCTGATTGGATGATTGAAATCCTCTCTCCCGACCAAAGCACTACTAAATTGATTGTCAAGATTCAAACTTGCTTGCAGGAGGGGACACAGCTAGGGTGGCTGATCGATCCGACAGAACGGGTAATTATCATCCTATGGCCCGATAATCGGATTGCTCTGTTGAGAAATAGCGATCGCTTGCCTGTCCCCCAGGATATCCCATTAGAATTGACGGTTGATCAAGTGTTTGGCTGGTTACGTCGGGCAAGCTGAGGGTATGTAATGATAAGTCTCAATAGTTGCGGTGGGTAATGCTCACCCTGGATAGCTATACTTGCATTCAGCATAAATCGAAGTAACATCAAATGGTACAAACACCCGCTAAACCTCTTAGTTTAGAAGAGTTTCTGAAGCTACCGGAAACCGAACCAGCCAGCGAGTACATTGACAGTCAAATTATTCAAAAGCCAATGCCGCAGGGAGAACATAGCACCATCCAAGGTGAACTAATTATTGTTATTAATGCCGTCGTTAAGCCCAAGAAAGTTGCACGGGCATTTCCAGAACTGCGGTGTACGTTTGGTGGAATATCAATCGTGCCAGATGTAGCAATATTTACCTGGGAGAGAATTCCCCGCAAGGAAAATGGCGGTGTAGCCAACGTATTTCAAGTGGCTCCTGATTGGATAATTGAAATCTTATCTCCCGACCAAAGCGCTACAAAAGTTATCAAAAAAATCCTGCATAGTCTTAACCATGAAACCCAGATGGGTTGGCTAATCGACCCAAATGAGCAGACGATTTTCGTTTATCAACCCAAGCAACAGCCAGAGGTGTTTGACGAAACAGAACAGCTACTTCCCGTCCCGTCATTTGCAAGCGAACTCCGCTTGACAGTAGGCGACTTATTTGGCTGGCTATTTGAATAATAATCCCTGATGGCTTATCCAGTTAGATTTCTTCGATAAGTTGCTGCAAACTTGCAATGTTGTCGGAACTCCTGGTTCTGGTTTCGGTGCTGCGGGTGAAGGTTACTTCCGCATTTCGGTATTTAATAGCCGAGAAAATGTGAATAAGGCAATGAAGCGAATTACCGAGAAGTTTAAAGTCTAGGCACGCTCGTTGCTGATAGAATAGAATGATTGGGTTGAGAAGAAACTCGCATCCCAAGCGTCAAGATACTTTTTTGATTTGTTCATGTTAACCCAATCTACTAACCTAGTAATTAGAGAGAATAAAAATGACAAAAGAAAGTGACGAACAATCTATGAATCATAGTTGGAAAGTTCATAATCGAACATCAAAAAATGATTTTGAATGTGCGCTCATAGCTTACTGGGAGGTAAGTTTTGATCCGATTAGTGATGACTATACCCCTGAAGAAATTGACGCTTACGAGTTATTAAAAAAATGGTTAAAACAAGTTCAGAGTAAATACCCAAATGGATTAGTTCCTATCTACTGGTCTGTTAAGTCGAAAGAACACGCTATTTTCGAGTTTATGCCCTTCCAGTTCAAACACTCAGCAGGTATGTTTAGAGAAGATTTTCTGACTTTCTTTACTTGGCCTGTCAACTCCATGACAGGTGAGCGATTGAATTGGCTTATGCTTCCGGTAGCAGATAAATTGTGGAATTCTAAGCGTGCCGATAAGGGCGGATTTATTCAGGAAGCTACAGGCTGGAAACCTGCTGTCCTTCAGCCCTATATTTATCTGCCTGCACTGATGAACATATTGGACAAGCAGCAATAGGGTAGACAATGCCTAGCCCTGTTAAAGTGCAAATAAACAAATTTTCGTGTCATGAATTCCCAGCTAGCGATCGCTCTATTGCTAGACTGTGGATAACCTCAAATTCTATGTGATTATGGTATCGATTGAGCAACTGATGAAGGAAGCTCTATCTTTGCCGAGTGCGTCAAGAGCGCTCCTGGCAGAGAGGCTAGTTGAAAGCCTTGAATTCGACGTTGACGAAACGATTCAAGCACTTTGGACAACTGAAGCCAAGAATCGTAGGGACGAAATCCGAAGTGGCGTGGTTCAGCCAATTCCTGGGGAAGAAGCGTTGGCTGAGGTAAGGCGGCTCCTAGAGCAATGAAGTATGTATTTCACCCGGCAGCATTAACTGAATATGGTGAAGCGGTACAGTTTTATGCACAGAATCGAGTTGAACTAGCACAAGCATTTATTAACGCGGTTGAGGATGCAATCTTCCGAATTATCGAGTTTCCCACTCGTTGGCGCATA
This sequence comes from Trichocoleus sp. FACHB-6, assembly GCF_014695815.1. Classification (NCBI taxonomy): domain Bacteria; kingdom Bacillati; phylum Cyanobacteriota; class Cyanophyceae; order Leptolyngbyales; family Trichocoleusaceae; genus Trichocoleus; species Trichocoleus sp. FACHB-6. The sequence goes on along the minus strand of NZ_JACJOY010000024.1, from coordinate 8,157 downwards.
ATTGATGAAGATATTCGTCGATGCTTGACGCGCAAATTTCCCTATGGAATCCTCTAGACAATTGAGCAGGATCTCATTCTAATTGTGGCAGTGATGCACTGTAGTCGAGAACCTGGGTACTGGAAAGATCGAGTTAGATAGAAACCACCGGATGTTTAAAGAGTTACTGCAACTTTGATATATGCGATCGCTCCCATGAATTGCCGGAAAAGTGCGATCGCAAACTATATCAGCAGGTAGAGCTTGATATAGCAGAGTGGTCTACCTTAAGGCTCTACCCGGTTCTTGAGAAATTTTCTAGGGTGAAGGTATAGCCCACTCAAGCATAGAAAAAAGAGTTTTATGACAACCGACGTTTCTACTGACATCAACAAGAACAAAAATATTAATGGATCGCTCTTGACTGGCGCTCTCTTGATTGTTTTGGGGATAGTTGCGATCGCTGTACCTAACGTCTCGACAATTGTCGCTGAGACTTGGATTGCTTTGATCCTATCTAGCGCAGGAGTTGCCAAGGCAGTCTACGCATTTCAAACCCGCGATCAAGGAGCTTTCATTTGGAAACTCTTATTGAGCGTCCTATACATTGCCACAGGCGTGATGCTATTCTTTTACCCCTTAACAGGTGTCCTGACACTGACCCTGTTGCTAGGTAGCTTTTTGCTGACAGAAGGTGTATTCAATCTAATCCTGGCATTCCGGGTGCGTCCGCAACAGAATTGGACATGGGTACTGACAGACGGGATTATTACCTTGGTGCTGGGTGCAATGATTTGGTTCCAGTGGCCCTTCAATGCGCCTTGGCTGATTGGGACGCTAGTTGGTGCGAGCGTTCTGTCCACGGGAGTTTCCCGCGTGATGCTGTCACTTAATGCGCGTTCTGCCTTGAATCAGTCTAACCAAGCTGCTTGAGTCTAAAACTCTGTAATCTGGCGTAAGGCGGGTAATGCACTGCAAGAAAATTACCCGCCTTCTCGACAGAAGCGATCGCATCCTGATTAACTTCTCATTCTCAACCAGCCAAAAATTTGCTCCGCTGTCAATTGAAGAGGAACACTTTCTAACACAGCTAAACGCTCGCTTCCCGGAGACAATTCTGGTTGTTGGTTTGGTAGGAAAATTAGTAAAGAGCGATCGCCTGTGCCGCAAATGAGTAGCGCCTATATGCCAAGATCAACAGAGTAGCGATCGCAAACCTGATCAATGTCTTCAACTCATCCTCCTCTCGATATTCGATTCCAACGCCTGCGCGAGGTACGTGCTGCACTACTGCGCCTTCATAAGAGACTACTCGACTCCGAACGTGAGGGTTACGAGCAGTCTCACGGACGCATTCGGTCAAACGGAGAGTTTCTTCGGCTTGTTCTCGAAGATGAATGGTTTAGCTGGCTGCGTCCGTTCTCTCAATTTATCGTCAAGATTGACGAAGCCTTGAGTCCCAAAGAGTCTATAACATTACAAAAAGCTGACGAGCTGTTAAAGGAAGCTAGTTCCTTGCTTACTCCTTCAGAAGAGGGAAGCGACCGAGAGCAGCGTTACTATCGAGCCATTCAACGCGATCCAGACATTGCATTCATGCACGCACAAATATCAAGGCTATTAGCGACTGAGAGTTAACTGAGCTGCTTGCCTTTTGTCTAAATTAATGACCTATCATCCAAGGGCGTGCATCATGATGATTGTGGTACTTAGAGGATGATGGTTCTGTTGCTTGCGATCGCTTCGCTATCGTTGGTTCTGCACTTTGCTCCACCCGCCGCCGTAAAGTCGAAGGTGTTGTAATCAGGCCTGGTGCTGAGTAAACCCGTTTGGAGATGCGATCGCAAGTAGGGCACAGCTTAGGATTAAGCGTTTCACTCATCTTCAACCATTCCTCAAAAACACCGCAGCTTTCACATCGAAATTCGTAAAGTGGCATAGCTTTATAATCTCCGTATTAGACATTTTTAGCCAATTGAAACAGCACTGGAAAGTTGGAGGTTTAAAATTTTAACCTTCAACCTTCCAATTTTCTAACCTTTAACTAAGTTGGCAGAACATTTCGTTCAAAAATTGCCGTTGGAACCGCAATCGTACAACAAGCGTTTGGAATATCTACAATCCCGCTAATTCGACCTTCACAGGGTGCCGAACCCAACAACAAATAAATCTGTTCGCCCGTGTAACCAAACTTTTTGAAGTACTCAATAGCATTTAAACAAGCACGCCTATAAGCAACGTGAGCATCCAGGTAATATTGTTTGCCTGTAAATTCGTCAACTGAAATTCCCTCAAACACCAAATATTCTGAGTAACGAGGTTCAACTGGCCCCGGCTTAAAAATAGGGTTAGTTAGCGCGTACTTTTCTACACCACCCTTAATTAATTCCACATGAAGATCGATGTAGCCAGCCATCTCAATTGCGCCGCAAAATGAGATTTCGCCGTCCCCTTGGGAAAAGTGAGTATCTCCCATTGAAAGTTTCGCACCTTCAACATAAATGGGGAAGTAAATCCGCGAACCTTTTGACAAATTTTTGATATCGCAGTTTCCACCATGTTCGCGGGGTGGAACAGTGCGTGCTGCTTCTTTCGCCACTCGGTCATATTCTGCACCTTTCAACGATCCAAGAATGGCATTTTTTGGGTTTGGTAATTCTGCCAAAGCAGGAATTTCCGGTTTCCAAACCGGGCCCCCACTTGCTACCAGTTCAGCTTCTCGTTTGTTCCACTTTGCTAACAGTTCGTGGGAGGGGGCGCAACCAATCAAACCAGGGTGTGGAATTCCGGCAAATTTCACATCGGGAATATGACGGGATTTTGTATAAATTCCTTGAATATCCCAGATTGCTTTCTGTGCTATTGGATAGTGATCTGTGAGAAAACCGCCGCCATTTTCTCTGGCAAAAATACCAGTAAAACCCCATTCATAATCGGGAAGTGTTCCTACGTCCAACAGGTCAACTACAAGAATATCTCCCGGTTCCGCACCATTAACATGAATTGGCCCGCTCAAAACATGAACAACTGACAAATCTACATCTCGAACATCGTCAGAACTATCATTGTTTCCAATTTGTCCGTCTGTCCAATCTTTGCATTCTATGCGGAATACATCACCAGGATTAACAGAAACTACTGCCGGAATATCCGGATGCCAGCGGTTATGACCAACTACATCCTGTTCTGTAAATGGCTTTTTTAGGTCTACTTTGAAGAGAACTTCGGGCATTGTCTTTCCCTTTTGTTTTGTATGGGTTTAACCTGAGAGAGTTAACGGTTTTGGAGCTTATATCATGTTTCAGATATCTTTTGTGCTGCTTGTGTTTCTTTTTGTAAAAAAGCACAAAAAATATAAAACTATGTATTGCATCAACTTTTATTAATGCTTAGCTGGTAAGCTGACAGGAAATATTTAAAAATAAATTTTTTTATGTAGCTGTAGTAAAATATACAAATGTGCTTTATACTTTTTATATTAATAAAAGTAAACGAATCGAGTAAAAATATAAAGAAAACGTTGTTTTTTCGCTAGTATGCAAGGAAATAGTTTAATAGAAAAAGGATTTTCGGTTAAAGTTAGTTTGCAGGGAGCCATAGTCCCAGTATTATTGAAACCTTAATAAGAATATTTTTTGGCTAAACCTTGAGTTGGTATTAGGACATCCGGATACTTAAGACTATTGTGAGAAAAATTTTACCTAGTATGGCATAGAGGAACAAGATGGTTCACAATCGAGGAATCAGCGCTCGCCATCGTTCGCTAAAATGCTATAACCACTTCACCCCTACAGAAGCTAAACTGTGGAAAGCCTTCAAAGATATTACCCCTCGTGCGACATCACACGGCACCCAGTTAAATCGAAAATGTTACAGCGGCTGCAAAAGCTTAAACCAAAGCTGCTAATTTTTACCTTTGGAGCATCATTACTGCCAGTCATGTTCCTGAGTGCTGTGGCGTGGCGATTTGTGCAGCAGCCGCTTGTTGACTTAGAAAAAACTAGGCTCGACGATCAAGTACTAGCCTTTCGCGGATACACAGCTGCTACTGAGAAAGGGTTACAAAATTTATCCTCAGGCTATGCGCTCTGGAGCGATCTGTTTAATGCCATTAGACAAAAAGATCGGAATTGGATCAAAAAAGAGGTATCAGATCAACTTCTGCTGTCTACTGATGTAGATGCAGTGGAAGTGATTAGTAGTTCTGGAGAGGTTTTGGGAGAGCGGGGTGACGCTTTGCGGATTCCTACTGTGGTTGAACGAGTCAACGCCTTAACCACAACTGGCAAATTTGAGGCGGAATTGATTGATACTAGATCGAATCAAATGTTGCTGCTATCAGTAGCGCCCATCTACCGCAGCGACGCTACAGGCAAATCACCCGGAACTTTGATTTTGGGTCAGAATTTAGATGAAGCCTGGTTGCGTAAATTTCTCAATTTTTCCCAACCAACTACTAAGCTAAAAATCATTTCTTTAGATGGTAAGCCGCTGGTTTCTAGCTATGTCCAAGCCAACATCGACTCTTGGGAAGCAACTAACTTAAAGTCGCAGGTTTTACCGGAAATTAAAAAGGGCGAAGCAGTTTATCGAATTGAACCGGGGTCTGGTTTGAATACAGTTTATGCTCCCATCACTTCGGGAGATAAACCTATAGCAATTGCCAAAATTCAGATTGTCTCCAAGTATTTTAATCAAGCATCCATCAACCTCAGCCGCGCGATCGCAGTTGGGTTGGCTTTGGCTATTATGCTTTCAGTAGCGATCGCGCACCTACTTTACAAACAAATCGGTAAACCGATTATCCAACTAGCAGAACGTAGCAAAACCCTAGCTGCTGGCGATTTGAGTTCCCCAATTCCCGGTATTCATGCAGGTGGAGAACTCAGTCAACTTGCTAATGCCTATCAAGAAATGGCCCAAGCGCTCAAAACTCTAATTGACAACCTAGAGCATCGAGTTGCAGAACGCACTCAGGAACTAGAGCAAGCGCGTCAAACATTAGAAGACCGAGTGTATAAGCGAACGCACGAGCTTTGGAAAAAGAATTATCAATTGCAGCAAACTCAGGATCGACTAGAGCATCTTAACAAGCAATTAACTATCAAAGCTGAACAATTGAGCCAAGCCTTATCCCAGTTAAAAAGAGCGCAATCTCAACTGATTCAAACTGAAAAAATGTCTGGTTTAGGTCAATTAGTTGCGGGAATTGCTCACGAGTTTAACAATCCTATTAATTTTATTTACGCAAATCTAGTTTATGTCAATGGCTACACAGAAGAGTTACTTGAACTCATAAACCTATACGAAAAACGCTACCCAGATCCGGAAATTAAACAACATACAGAAGCAATTGATCTGGATTTTTTAACCACTGACCTACCTAAAGTAATAGGTTCAATGAGGTCAGGCGCTGACCGAGTTCGGGAGATTGTCCAGTGCTTGCAAAACTTCTCCCGCCTCGACCAAGCCGGTATCAAGCGCGTTAATATTCATGAGGGAATTGATAACACATTGCTGATTTTGCAGCATCGCTTACATTCTTCAGGCGACAGCATAGAAGGCGACAGTCTCAATATTGAAGTAATTAAGCAATACGGTAATTTGCCATTAGTGGAATGTTATCCGGCGCAGCTAAATCAGGTCTTTATGAATATCCTCATCAATGCCATTGATGAATTAAAAAATCTCAAACTCAAGTCTAATAAACAAATTACTATTAATACGCAAATTGGGGGGAAAAACCTAATTTTAATTACAATTAAAGATAACGGTTCTGGTATTCCTTTACAAATTCAGCCAAAGGTGTTTGACCCATTCTTTACAACAAAACCTGTCGGTAAAGGCGTAGGTTTAGGGTTAACTGTTTCCTATGAGATTATCGAACAGCATCAAGGAAAAATTAAAATAATTTCCGAACCAGGACAGGGAACAGAGGTAGTAATTGAGTTACCGCAGGAAATTAAACAATAAAATTGGTGCTATTAAATATATCAGCAATTAATAATGAACGCTGGATGGCATGGCAAACTTAACTTAGTGTACGCTCAACGGGGAGGTACTACCCAACTAATTCACTCTCAACATCAAGCGCCCCTGAAGGTGCAGCGACCGTTTTATCCTGAAGGAGAAGAGGTTTGTCATAGTGTAATTTTGCATACAGCAGGGGGAGTTGTGGGAGGCGATCGCTTATCCATCGACTTGCGCCTCGAAGACAATGCACGAACCTTGATCACCACCGCAGCCGCAGGTAAAATTTATCGCAGCAATGGACTACAGGCAAGACAAAATATTGAAATTCAGGTAAATACTGGTGCTGGCGTGGAGTGGCTACCGCAGGAAACTATTATTTTTGATGGCGCGATTTATCGACAAGACTTGAGAGTAGAATTAGCTCTAGGAGCAACCTGGCTCGGTTGGGAGATTACGCGGTTTGGTCGCAGTGCTAGAGGAGAAAGATTTTGCTCTGGAGAGTGGCGATCGCATACCGAAATCTGGCAGCAAGGACACCCCCTTTGGATCGAACGGCTTTGGCTACCCGCAAGCGAAGAAATCTTCAACAGTCCTCACGGCTTGGCAGGACAGCCAGTTGTCGCCAGTCTCGCTTGGGTGGGACAATCGGTGTCATCGGAAATTGTAGAAAAGGCGCGAAACTTGTGGCAAGGACAACCCCACCAAGCAGGTGTCACCCGGCTACCGCTTGGGTTATTGTGTCGCTATCGTGGTAGTTCTACCGCCCAGGTGCGAAAATGGTTTACAGACATCTGGCATCTACTGCGCCTATCTTTTAGCGAACGTCCTGCCTGTATACCTAGAGTTTGGCAGATTTGAACGAACCACTTCAGGCATAGAGAACGCAGAGGAGTTTGAGGGGAATTAATGCAACTCACGCCACAGGAAAAGGACAAGTTATTAATTTTTACGGCTGCCTTGTTAGCAGAACGCCGCAAGGGAAGAGGCTTAAAGTTGAATTATCCGGAAGCGGTTGCCTATATTTCTGCGGCAATTTTGGAAGGTGCTAGAGATGGACGCACTGTTGCAGATTTAATGAGTTATGGTACAACGCTGCTAACGCGAGAAGATGTGATGGAAGGTGTATCAGAAATGGTGCATGAAGTGCAGGTGGAAGCAACGTTTCCTGATGGCACAAAACTGGTTACAGTTCACAATCCAATTTCTTAGAAGGTGTCTGTGAGTAATTTAAGAAGCGATTTATATTCAGCCTTCTACTATACAGATCCGGCTCCCATAGTTGAGTTTCTGCAATGGTTAGCTGTTTCCTATAATGTATCAAATCCGCCACGAATTTTAGATATCGGTTGTGGCCCAGGCCGAATGCTGCCTGAGTTTGCCAAATTAGGCTGGGAAACAACAGGAATGGAACCCGACCCAGATTATCTTTTTCAAGCTACTGAAGTAGCAGAATCTTGGGAAAACGTAACCGTACAGCCTGGTGGTTTTGGTGATATCGAAGCAGAAGAAAAATTCGATATTATTGCCGCCATTAATGGACCTTTTTACTACTTGTTAAAGCTTGAAGATAGAATTGATGCCTTACAGCGAATGTTTCAAGCACTGAAACCTGGGGGTATTATGTTTCTGGCTATGGCTAATTTTTTGTGGATTCTTAAGAATTTTAAACCGCAAATTAAGAGAACAACAACTGTCAACGGCAAAAAAATTCAACTGGTGGTGAATCACTCTATAGACTTTCATAATAGTATTTTTATTGCTGAAGATATTTTTAGCAATGATATAGAAGAAGAAACGTTTAACATTTTTAACGACAACCCAGAAGAAGTAGTTGACATTGTTGAAGTTAGTAAATTTGCTATAATTCAACCTTCAGAGTTGCTGTATTTTGTTCAAAAGACTGGTTTTAAAAATATCCAAACTTATAACAGTTACAAAGCTAGAAAAAGCGAAAAATTAACGAGTTCGCATATGATGCTTTCTGCCCAAAAACCGATATAGAAAATTGAGAGGGTAGGTTTAGGGCGTGGCATTTGAGGAACAAAACCCAATCTACAAGCTATTTTTAAGTAAATTATATTAGTTAATACTACAGGGTAAGCTCATCTAATTTGGTATAAATTGTACTTGACAATAAATCTGGGGTCTGAGAAGTGAAAAAACAAGCAATGCGAGCGCCGGAAAATCTCCAGGAGTAGGCTGATA
>NZ_JACJOY010000023.1:0-43973 GCF_014695815.1 Trichocoleus sp. FACHB-6 | reverse complement strand
TGTGGGGTTGAAAAAGCCCAAGTGCGTTCTTCTCGTGCTCAACGCAATCACATTGGTTTGGCGATTCGAGCGTTTCTACGCCTGGAGATGCATTGGTTTAATACTGGCATTAGTTGGTATGAGTCCAAAGCCAGTATTGTTCGGGAGGCGGTGCGTTCCTACTTAGCGGCTCCTTGGCTGACTCTTGTACCAACTGCGTAACTCCTGGCGTAAATAAACTGAATATCTAGAAAGAAACCAAGTTTCCCTAAAAACCGGGTTTGTGTAAAAAACCCTAATGGTTACAGCTAATTTTATGGGATGTTGTATGCAACATCCCGAAAAAATTGGAAAAGGGATGAACTATGCCTGTAGTGCGAGTTAACATAACTTTATGCTAAACCGTATCAAAGAGATAACCGAAAAACTAGCACCTCGCCTCATCGAAATCCGGCGACACATTCACTCGCACCCGGAACTAAGCGGACAGGAATACCAAACTGCTGCCTACGTTGCTGGGGTGTTGTCATCCTGCGGGCTGCACGTGCAAGAATCAATCGGTAGAACTGGCGTAATTGGCGAATTAAAAGGACAAAATATCGATGATCGCCTGCTGGCAGTTCGCACCGATATGGATGCCTTGCCAATTGTAGAACGCACTGGTTTAGATTATGCCTCGCGCCTGCCGGGAATTATGCACGCCTGCGGTCACGATGTCCATACTACGGTAGGCTTAGGTACGGCGATGGTGTTATCCCAACTGGGAGAAGTTTTTCCTGGGAATCTGCGTTTTCTGTTTCAGCCAGCCGAGGAAATTGCCCAAGGTGCGGCATGGATGGTTGCAGATGGCGCGATGGATAAAGTGAGCGCTATTATGAGCCTACACGTCTTTCCATCTATTCCAGCCGGATCAATCGGGATTCGCTACGGTGCTTTGACGGCAGCAGCAGACGACCTGGAAATTATTATTACCGGAGAGTCGGGACACGGGGCGCGTCCCCATGAGGCAATTGACGCAATTTGGATCGCGGCGCAGGTAATTACAACTTTGCAACAAGCAATTAGTCGCACGCAAAACCCGTTGCGCCCGGTGGTGCTGACGGTCGGTAAAATTGAGGGCGGACGTGCGCCGAATGTGATTGCAGATTCTGTGCGATTGGTGGGAACAGTGCGATCGCTTCATCCCGAAACTCACGCCAATTTACCTCAATGGATAGAGGAAATTGTCGCTAATATCTGCAAAACCTACGGTGCTGGTTATCAAGTTAATTATCATCGGGGAGTACCTTCGGTGCAAAACGACTCAACGCTAACGCAGTTGGTGGAGTCAGCGGCGAAAGAAGCTTGGGGATGCGATCGCGTCCAAATTTTACTCGAACCCTCCCTCGGCGCTGAAGACTTTTCTATGTATCTACAACACGTTCCTGGTACCATGTTCCGTCTCGGAGTTGGATACGTAGACAAGAAAAACTACCCACTGCACCATCCCCAGTTTGAGGTAAATGAATCTGCAATCGTGACTGGTGTTGTCACCCTAGCTTATGCTATTTGCCAATACTGGCAGAACTAGAAAATATATCTTTTCTCAGTTGGATGGAATATATGGCGGTTCTAAGATCCGGTCTACGTTGATAGGGACATCCCATTGCCATGTCCCTACAGATGTATCGCACTCAACCCTTGAATTGTTATACTCTTGAGTGCATAGCACAGGTGGTACGGGGCTGGGCGTTCTCATGAGTAGAAAAAATATTTTCATTTGTTATTGCTACCAAAACATCTTAATTTTCTAACTCCAGAAGGATTAGCATCTGGAAATATTTAACTATTGTGTAATTAATTTAAAAATAAAAACTATCATGGCATCACCCACACCACTTAAAGGTTTAGAGCTAGTTGATTGTGCTAGAGCAAATGCAAAGCAGGGAGCTGAAACTGCTGCCGAACTATGTGGATATGGCGGCAATCTACGCACCTTCAAGCAAGAACTAAAGCAAGCTTGTGAGGATATGGGTGTCACTTTTAATGAGTTAAGCGACTTGATTACCGATCAAGATGCGTTAATGAATATGGAAGGGGAAATAGTTGCTCCTGATACTCCAACAGAACTTTAAAAAGCAAAAAGTAAAAAGGCAAAAATCATTGTTCACGTTTTGCCTTTTTTCATTTGTATGTAGGACAGGATCTCCTAACCTGTCGTAGGCGAGATCCGAACGAAAAAATATTTCATAACTCCTGCAAGGACTGCTATATGATCCTTGGTGCGCGATCGCTTTCCCCCTCCGACTTAAAATTAACTTTTTGGTAAGCTACATTCTGACTCGTATACTTAAAATCGCAAAATTAGCCGTGCCAAATTAAAGTAAATTAGTACGCCTAAGACATCAACAGCAGTAGTGATAAACGGCGCTGACATCAAAGCCGGGTCTAAACCAATGCGACGAAAGACGAACGGCAGACCGGAACCAGCAACAGACGCTAAAATAGAGATAGCTACTAAGCTGATCCCCACAGCGATCGCCACTGCCAAATCCCCTTGCAGCAGCCAGTAAGCCCATACCGTTGCTAAAGACCCTAACATTACTCCCAGCATTGCGCCTGCGATCGCTTCTCGCCCAATCACCTGTAGGGGCCCCATAGCACGAATCTCGTCTGTATTCATTCCCCTAATCACCACAGTTGAAGACTGCGCCCCCACATTGCCTCCAGTACCAGTCAGCAAGGGAATAAACGCCGCCAGCGCCACCACTTTTTGCAGAAGGTCTTCTTCTGACTTGATAATTGTACCCGTGACAGTATTCGTAACCAGTAACACAAACAGCCAGACAACGCGCTTGCGAGCCACTGTCAATAAATCGGTCTGGAAATAATTGTCGCCCCCCGACTGTACACCACCCAGCTTGTAGATATCCTCCGTCGTTTCCTGCTCCAAAATATCAATTACGTCATCAACAGTGACAATACCCACCAAACGCTGTTCCTTGTCTACCACAGGCACCGCCAGAAAGTCATAGCGCCCAATCAACCGCGCCACTTCTTCCTGGTCAGTATCTGTATGAACGAAAATCACATCGCGGGTCATAATTTCCCCAACCGTTTGATTTGGCTGGGTAGTCACCAAATCGCGCAATGATAAAATTCCTGTCAGCCGTCGCGCCGCATCAGTGACATAAAGGTAATAAATCGTTTCAGTGACATTCGCTAAATTGCGAATCCTATCCAGCGTTTGCGCGACGGTAAAACTTTCTTTCAAAGAAATATATTCTGGTGTCATCAACCGCCCAGCAGTTCCAGCCGTATATCCCAAAAGCTGGGCCGTGGCTTGGCGTTCGGTGGGGCTAAGTTGTTCCAACAGACGACGCACAACTGTAGCTGGCAATTCGTCAAATAGCCGCGCCCGGTCATCCGGCGACATCCTATCGACAATATCGAGAACATCCTGCCGCTTTAATTCATCGATTAGCGTCTGCTGGATGCTGGAGTCGAGATATTCATAAACTTCGATAGCCTCATCTTTGGAAAGTAGCCGGAAAGCTATAGCTTGCATCGCTTCCGGCAACCCTTCAATGGCTTCAGCAATGTCCGCAGGCTGCACCGGGACGAGTATTGCTTTTGCGGCCTGAAGGTCGCCAGCTTCAAGTAGCGCTTGAAGCTGCATTCGGACGAGCTGTCGGAGTTCACTACGTGAGATCGTCTGGAGGGGAATATTGCTGTCAGTCAAGATAGACCCTCTTTCTACAGTCCTAAGTTGGTTGCTGCATTTAGTCTATGACGTTAGGCAACAAGAGGTTATGTGAGTTTCTGTGTCTCCCATAACAACATGGGAATAAAGCAGACGTTGCATGACCAAGGAAAATTTTACCAGTAAGCCTACTGAGCGATCGCACAAAAATTTTTGTGCGGTAAGCAAGTAGCTGCTTTATTTGCCCCACCGGGCAAGAATGGTGCCTAGCTGAATGCTGATTATGCCCAGGATAGCACTACCTGCCCAGTAAAAAGCAGCAACTGAAAGATTGCCAAGGGCGAAGTTGTTACTGTGGGCATTCCGTAGCAGCAATAAAGTGTCTAACTCATAAGTTGAGAAGGTAGTGTACGAACCTAAAAATCCCACTGCTACCAATAAGCGGACTTCTGGCGGAATGCTGGGTATCTCTAGAGCCACAGTGAAGAAGAAACCCATTGCCAAACAGCCCGTGAGGTTGATAAACATAGTGGCATAGGGAAAACCTCCTCCCATAGTCCCAGCCAACCAAAGACTCAAGTAATAACGGCTCAAAGCACCTGCGATCGCTCCCAAACTAACTGCAATTGGATTGCGAATAGTTGGCTGTTGCAGTACCTCTAGCACCAAGTTAGGTGCTACAGTCAAAAGTTGCAGACTTTGATTAATTAAATTTTCCCAACCCATCTATAAATTGCCTATTTTTAAGAGAATTTAGAAGTGTTTTAATGGTTGATTTTGGTGGTATTACCCTAAAATCAACCAATATAATACCTGTTCCCAAGGCTGATCCCCTCGTTTTCCATAACAATTTCTGTAACCTCATACTCTGGTGCGACTCGAACAATTTCTTCTAAAACTAAGCCACTAGCGGTAATAAATTGATAATAAAATTAAACGAGCGGCAGAGTAGCCAATGATGACTACTAAAACTACTTTCAACAGCACTGCACCTAAGCGACGGGCAATTTGACCGACAAAAAAGCCCATCCAGAAAATCCAAATTGCACTTTCTAAGGCTACGCAACTCCTAAACCAATTTGTTGTAGATATTGGTTGGGTAGGAGTCAGGAGTTCCTAATGTTTAGCTACATAGCCCTACTTTCCCGCAGCAAACCAGGAAAGTAGGAGTCATCAGCTTTCTAGTCAAAAGACTCAATGACCAGAAGGCAGTTTTGGCGAACCCCATCGCCTTAGAAAAAAAATGTTAAGTCTAAAGATAGCATCCTTTCCGTTCAGCTTGGTTAACCCGTACCTTTGTTGTCGCCTTTTCGTAACAAAGCCTCTGCGATTACACCGCTAGACTGAAGCCAAACATACTACAACAATGTTATTGCTTAGATAGAGATTGATCTGAGCAACTGCCTTCAAAGGAGGCAAGCGGATGAATCAAATCCAGACCGTTGCCTTATTGACTCTCTTAAGCACCCTCTTAATTACGGTCAGCTACTGGCTAATTGGTGGCTGGACTGGTGCATTGATGGGGGTTGGTTTAGTTGGTGTGACCACTCTGGGAGGTTGGTATTACTCAGTCCAAATTCCCTTAGGAGCTTATAATGCCCAACCGATTACTGCTAGTCAAGCGCCTAGTCTATACAGAATGGTAAGCGCCGTTTAAACCCCTCTTAATTGTCAATGCCTTTTCTGGCGAGTTCTTGGGTAATTTGCATTCCACCCACCCTTCGACAGATGCAAGAATTCAAGTGTTGCTTAAGCTGGAGCAAGAAATGTCCTTTGTTAGGTGTTAGATGCTAAAGGGAGGATAAAGAATGAAGCACGATATTCGTTCTTATTCTCAACCAAAAATTAAAAGTATCAAAGGAGAAATATCCATGAATACCGAAACACCAAACACTACAGAAACCGCCATCGTATCAATTAGTCAAGATACGGAAGACCTCGTAAATGAAAATATGCCCCATGAGTCCGATGAGGTCAAGAATGAAACAAAGGCACTAATTGAGGCGATTAAAAAACGGGCGCAGGTAGAAACAAAAAATGCTACGGAGTTCACCCGCGATACTTATCTAACTGCGGTGCGTCAAGCACGGGAAAAGATTGAACACGATAAGCTGTTTGATCCCGACAGAATTGCTTACTCGTTTAAACTCATCCAGATGGATGCAGAAAAGAACTGGGAATCTATTGTTAAGGAAGTGTCAACGTTGGGCGATCGCTTAGCCGGAGCCGCCAAAGCAGCTTGGGATGTGCTGACTGCTCCTCGCACACCTTCTGACAAATTATAAAAAATCTGGGCGCATTACGTGCGCCCTTTTTTTTATGGTGAAAAACCAGTTTTCTAGAGAGAAAACTGGTTTTTGATGTGCGGGTTTTTCTTACCGACTATATTCTTTTGAGCTAAAATTTACAACTAACGTGCGATCTCATCTACTGAGTATGTGAAAATTGAGGTGAATGATTCGGCATACCTTTAAAGCCCGATGGTCGTTATCACTTTTGCTTTTCGCTACCAGCCAATTCGCAATTATAAAAACAAATTGCTTCAGCCTACTCTCCTCTTTCTGTTGGGATTAGCGGTAACTCAAATTTCTGGCTGTGAATCTATTTTAGGTTATCGTATCGGTCAAAACAAGTCTGGAGCAACTATAGAACGGATAACTAATTCGCCAATAGCCATCCCGCTAAAATTTAATTCAGCTAATGAATTTTCGCAAGGGCTGGCAGCGGTCAAAATAAACGGGAAATGGGCATATATTGATAAAAGTGGCAACTTCGTAATTCAACCGCAATTTTCCCTATCAGAGTCATTTTCGCAAGGGCTGGCAGCAGCAAGAATGGGCAGAAAATGGGGATATATTGATAAAAGTGGTAACTTCACAATCCAGCCGAAATTTGATTTAGCAGAGTCGTTTTCCCAAGGACTGGCAGCAGTAAAGATAGGCGGCAAGTATGGCTATATCGACAAGACAGGGAAAATCGTTATTCCACTGCAATTTGATGAAGCTAAGCCGTTTTCCCAAGGACTGGCGGCGGTAGAAATGGGCAGTAAGTACGGCTATATCAACAAGAGTGGCAAGTTCGTAATCCCCCTGAAATTTGATTCGGCTGAATCTTTTTCCGAAGAAATAGCACTTTTTAAAATTGGCGCAAAGTGGGGCTATATTGATCCGCAAGGGAAGGTCGTAATTCCACCAGAATTTGATGAAGCTAAACCTTTTTCCGAAGGGTTAGCGGCGATATCAATTGACAACAAATGGGGCTATATCGATAAGACGGGAGACTTCGTGATTGCGCCCCAATTTCATTGGGCTGGTAGCATTTACACAGGACTAGCGGGGATAGCGATCGCAGATCAGATTGGTTATATCGACAAGGCGGGAAACATTGTGATTGCACCGCAATTTAATAACACTTATGACTTTTCTGAAGGGCTGGTATCTGTAAAAAGGGGCAGCAAGTGGGGCTATGTTGATAAAACTGGAAAGTTTGTAATCCAGCCGCAATTTGATAGCGCTTTGCCTTTTTCTGAAGGGTTGGCGAAAGTAAAAATTGGCAACAAGTATGGCTATATTGCCAATCCCCTCAAGTAATACCCAGTAGATGCAGGAGAAAGTTCACTCTTGCGAAGCGCGATCGCAACCTAAGCTAATTCTCCCGAACTGAACTATCCCCTGAAAACCTACAAAACCCCTTTGGAACTGGGAATCGTACCAGCACGACGGTGATCGATTTCCATAGCCATACGAAGACTACGCGCAAACGCCTTAAAGGTCGCTTCGATAATGTGGTGCGAATTAATCCCATCCAACTGTCGGATGTGCAGCGTCATCTGGCTATGATTCACCACCGCTACAAAAAATTCTCGCACCAGCTGAGTGTCATAAGTCCCGACTCGCTGGGTGGGAATTTGTAAGCCATAGCTGAGGTGAGGACGACCAGAAAAGTCTAACGCCACCTGCACCAAAGCCTCATCTAAGGGGGCGAGGAAATTACCAAAGCGAACAATTCCCTTGCGATCGCTTAGTGCTTTCCCGAACGCCATTCCCAACGTAATCCCCACATCTTCGTTGGTGTGGTGGTCATCAATTTCTAAATCCCCTTTCGCGGCTACATCCAAATCAATCAGCCCGTGAGAGGCAATTTGATGCAGCATATGATCCAAAAAGGGAATGCCCGTATTGGCGTTGCAAGTCCCATTCCCGTCTAAGTTTACTGTCACCAAGACATCAGTTTCGCCCGTCTTACGTGCAACCGTAGCCGTGCGAGGTGATAAAAATTGTTCAAGGTGCGGAGTGGTGGAAACGCGATCGCTTGTCTGCATAGCAGATGCTCACTAACAAGAAACAAGTAAGTTTATTATTCTATGCTATCGAGCTAGGGAATGGGGTAAGTTAGATTCTTTCCCCAGTCCCCAATCCCCAGCCCCTACATCACATTCCCATAATCTCGTACCCAGCATCTACATACAGCACCTGACCCGTAATCCCACTTGCCAAGTCGCTGCACAAGAAACTAGCAGCATTTCCTACTTCTGTCTGAGTCACAGTTCGCCGCAGTGGTGCTACTTCCTCAACATGATGGATCATATCCAGAATGCCACCCACCGCCGATGATGCTAGAGTGCGGATCGGCCCAGCTGAGATTGCATTCACGCGAATATTAGCAGGCCCCATCTCCGAGGCTAGATAACGCACGCTCATTTCCAAGCCAGACTTAGCAATGCCCATGACATTGTAATTGGGGATCACCTTAACGCCGCCCAAATAAGTAAGCGTGACAATACTGCCGCCTTCTGTCATCAGTGGTTTCGCCGCCCCAGCCAGTTGAACTAACGAGTAGGTGCTAATTTCCAAAGCTTGGGTGAAGCCAGCGCGAGTGGTGTTGCTAAAATCACCTGATAAATCGTCCTTGTTGGCAAAAGCAAGACAATGGATTAAAATATCTAGCCTGCCCCACTTATCGCGGATGGCATCAAATGTAGAACGAATTTGGTCATCATTCTGAACATCGCAAGGTAAAAACAAACTGGGGTTGAGAGGTTCTACCAATTCGGCGACTTTCTTCTCAAAGCGTCCTCGGTCGTCTGGTAGATAAGTAACTCCCAAATTTGCACCAGCTTTGTGTAACTGCTGGGCAATACCCCAAGCGATTGAGCGGTTGTTGGCAATGCCAGTAACTAGGGCATTTTTTCCTGATAAATCTAGCATGATGTCAATTTTGAAGGCAATATTAGAGAATATCCGATTTAGGGCGGTAATTAAGATAGCTTGCGTCCGGATCGAAGCTTACTCAACATGACTCAAACTGCATCCCAGCTTATCAAACAGGTATTGTCAAGATATAGACATTTTCCTTAACAGTCTGATTTGCGCCGTGGGGTTGAGGCACTTGGAAAAACTTGGAGGATAAAAGAACTTTAAAATTATGTATCAAGCAGCACAAAAAACTGCCTAAGAGTCAGTTTATCAGTGTCTAAAGTCAGAAATTTCTCACAGTCGGTTGTAATTCCCAGAAGAGTTTCTAGGGCAGCAATAAGGATAAAGGAAGTGGTAGTGACGCAAGATAGACCGTTAGCAGCTGTGTTCCGTCAAATCGGAGGTGGGGCGTTTCCGCCAGTGGTGGAAACCTTTGATCGGGGCAAAACTATCTTTTTCCCCGGAGACCCGGCTGAACGGGTATATTTTTTGCTCAAAGGAGCTGTGAAGCTGTCTCGCGTGTACGAAGCTGGGGAAGAAATTACAGTGGCGCTGCTGCGAGAAAACAGCGTCTTTGGCGTACTGTCGTTGATTACCGGGAATCGGTCAGACAGATTTTATCACGCAGTAGCATTTACGCCTGTGGAGTTGCTTTCAGCACCAATTGAACAGGTGGAGCAAGCGCTCAAGGATAATCCAGAATTGTCGATGTTGATGCTGCGGGGGCTTTCATCGCGGATCTTGCAAACAGAGATGATGATTGAGACTTTGGCGCACCGGGATATGGGATCGCGATTGGTGAGTTTTTTGTTGATTCTCTGTCGAGATTTTGGCGTTCCAGGCCCCAATGGAATTACAGTTGATCTGAAGCTTTCTCACCAAGCGATCGCAGAAGCAATTGGTTCCACAAGAGTTACAGTCACCCGGTTACTGGGAGATTTACGCTCCGAGAAAATGATTTCTATCAATAAGAAAAAAATTACCGTTCATAACCCGGTAGCTTTGAGCCAGCAGTTCACCTAAAACATCTTTTGCACTGTCAGCTTTTGTTAATCAATAGTTGAAGTACCAGCGTCTATCATAAAAAAGCCTTTATGCTTAAGCTTGAGAGGTGATAGCTGAAGCTGGAAAATGGCCACCAGTGCGCTGGTCTTAATTTTATCGATTTTGGTATTGGGTGGTGCGATCGCCACCTTGGGCGATCGCATTGGCACTCGCGTGGGAAAAGCGCGGCTGAGTCTGTTCAATCTGCGTCCCAAGAAAACTGCGGTCTTAGTTACAATTCTTACAGGTTTGATGATTTCCGCCTCAACCCTGACGATCCTATTTGCCACCAGCAAGCCGTTACGCACAGGCGTGTTTCAAGTTGATGAAATTCAGCGAAAACTCAGAACCGCTCGTCGGGAGCTTGACGAAACTGTAGCCCAGAAACAACAAACTGAAAGCGAACTCTCCAAAGTTGCAGCCCAGAAACAACAAACTGAAAACGAACTCTCACTAGCCCGCACCGAGCAGCAAGCCGCCCAGAAGCGTCTGGATGCCATTAATAAGTCTCTGGCGGCAGCACTAGGCAGACAAGCCCAGACAGAGGCACAACTGAGTAAGACAGAGCGCGAACTTAAAAGCGTTGCGGCTAGCTTTGAGAAAACCCAGCAACAGCTGGAAAATGTTTCTGGACAAGCGGTAAATCTACGTTCGGAAATTCAACAACTCCAAGGGGAACGTCAGGAACTAATCAAGCAGCGCGATCGCGTAAAGGCTCAAATTACCCAACTCAAGGGCCAAGTTACTCAACGCGATCGCGAAATTGCCAAGCTTGACCAAGCCATCACAGAACGCGATCGGGAAATTGCCATTCGTGACCAAGCCTTGGCGGAACTTGATCAAAAAATTTCCAACCTGAGAAACAGCATTGACCAACGCGATCGAGAAATCGCCAAGCGAGACACAGCCCTCGCCCAACTTGATGAGGAAATTTCCGCACGAGATCAAGTAATTGCCCAGCGCGAAACTCGCCTCAAGGAAATAGAAAAACAACAAGCTGCCCTAGAGCAGGAAGTAGCAGACCTGGAACAGTATTACCAATCCTATCAAGCCTTGCGTCAAGGTAACGTCGCGCTCCAGCGCGGTCAAGTTCTGGCTTTTGGTGTCTTCCGCATTGTCGATCCCGCCGCCGCCCGTCAGGTTATAGATCAGCTTTTACGAGAAGCAAATCGCACAGCAATGAAAGCTACGCGACCTGGTAACAACAATAACAACAAGATGGTGAATGAGCGCGTAGTGCAAATTACCCAAGCCCAGGTAGACCAACTGCTTAACCAAATTAAAGATGGTCGCCCCTACCTGGTGCGAATTTTCTCGGCTGGCAACTACGTCCAAGGCGAAAAAGACGTACAAGTCTTTGCAGACGCGACAGTGAATAAAATTGTGTTCAGTGGTGGTGATATCATCGCCGCAACATCTGCCGACCCTTCAACTATGAACGACCAACAAATCCGGCAGCAGATCGATCTGCTCTTGGGAGCATCTCAGTTCCGAGCCAATCGAGCTGGAATTTTGAACGATACAATTCAGGTAGGCGACGGTCGAATTACCAGCCTGATTCGCTTTATTGAGAAGCTAAAAAAGTTCAAGCAGCCTATCGATCTCAAGGCGGTAGTGGCAGAAGATACATATCTCATAGGGCCGCTGAAACTGAATTTGGTAGTCGTGCAGAATGGAGAGGTAATTTTTAGTATGTAATCCCCAATTCCCAATTCCCAATTCCCAATTGCCAATTCCTAATTCCCAATTAAAATGATTTTAGGTTTCGATCCAGGGCGCGATAAGTGTGGTATAGCCGTGATGGGACTTGACCTGATACTGGATTATCATCAGGTGGTGCCAGCACCAGAAGCGATCGCAATCATCAAAAACTTGTGCGAACAATTCGCGATCGCTACTCTGGTAATGGGCGATCAAACTACAGCCAAAACCTGGAAAAAGAAACTTCAGACAGAATTACCTGCATCGTTGCCGATAGTCATGGTAGATGAGCGCTACAGCACTCTAGAAGCACGCGATCGCTACTGGCAAATGTATCCCCCAAAAGGCCTTTCTAGCCTCATCCCCAAAGGATTGCGCGAACCACCCCGACCAATTGATGATATTGTCGCCATCCTCCTCATCGAAAGGTACCTAAAAATACAAACAACTAATAACTAAGCACTACGGCTGGGAATCAGGAATTGGTAATCATCAACGGACCACTGGCTAAAGTTCTGCCCTGATAGTAAAGGCATAGTCTCCCCCAGGCTCCAACTGATAATCCTTCTGCTCTAAAAACCGCCCTAATGGTTCCAGAATTAGGGCGCGTCCCAAAGAAGGTGAGACCGACAACTCCCCCTGTCGGAAACACCAATGGAACTGCCACTCATACTGCGCCGCTGTAACTTCCCCTTTCAGAAAACCCTGTTGCCAGGACAATTGGGTAATTCGGACGTAGGCAGTGGTTTGAGGTAAACGTTTAGAACTCACAATCACTCAGCTGATTCAAATGCCAAAATTTCAGCAACAATACTAAACTTATGGCTACGCACGTGTAGATAACATCATTCTCACAGCTGACTTGCATTTGCCAAAACTCAAAAGCAAATACGCCCCTAGACATGGAAAGTGCCAGACTCGACGGGCAGTGACTAGGATGAAAGAAGAGTAACTCCAGGCAAGACAGTAGGTGCAATTTTGACTCGTTCAACATCTGACGCAACCCCAAATTCCAACCAGTCACCTTCACCACAATTGAACTACAGCGCTTTGGATCAAGAATTAGACAGCGCCATTTTCAGCTTTGATGATATCCAGGCAGAACTGAACTACAAAAAGGCGCAAAACGCCCTGCGAGACCTGGTAGGCAATTTGGATCTTACTTCCCAAGAACGGGCAGGACTGGAGTCCGAAATTGAGGACTTGGCAACGATGCTGGACAAGTTAGATCAGTCACTCGTCCAAATTGCCGCCTTTGGCATGGTGGGAAGGGGCAAATCTTCCGTACTCAATGCTTTATTGGGTAAGAACGTGTTTGAAACCGGGCCTCTTCATGGTGTCACCCGCACTCATCAAGATGCCAGCTGGCAACTGGAAAATGAGCCTGAAGCACAAAGTAATTCCGAAGTTTTGCGAGTCACGCTGCCAAGTCTGGGCAATTCCCAGATTCAGCTGATTGACACTCCGGGGATTGACGAAGTAGACGGAGAAACCCGCGAAACCTTAGCGCGACAAGTTGCCCGACAGGCAGATTTGCTGCTATTTATCATTTCCGGCGACATGACTAAGGTAGAATTTGAGGCGCTGTCGCAACTGCGGGAAGTTGGTAAACCGATGTTGCTGGTTTTTAACAAAATTGACCAATATCCGGATGCCGACCGGATAGCAATTTACCATAAAATTCGGGATGAGCGAGTGCGAGAATTGCTATCACCGGATGAAATTGTCATGGTGGCGGCGTCGCCTCTGGTGGCGCAAGCTGTGCGCCGTCCTGACGGAACTAGAACCGTGCAGCGACAGCCGGGAACGCCACAAGTTATGGATTTGAAGTTGAAAATCCTCGAAATTTTGCACCGGGAAGGTAAGTCGCTGGTGGCTCTTAATACTATGCTGTATGCCGATGATGTGAATGAGCAGCTGGTGCAGCGTAAAATGCAAATTCGGGATGATTGTGCCAATCAGATTATCTGGAAGTCGGTGATGGCGAAGGCGGTAGCGATCGCTCTCAACCCACTAACGGTAGTTGACCTCCTCTCTGGTGCCATCATTGATGTGGCAATGATTCTCACTCTATCCAAACTCTACGGTATTCCCATGACTCAAACTGGTGCTGTGGGATTGCTGCAAAAAATTGCCCTGACTATGGGCGGGATTAGTGCCAGCGAATTGCTGGCCAACCTCGGACTCAGTTCACTCAAAAGTTTGTTGGGTATCTCTGCACCCATGACCGGAGGCGCATCTTTAGCTCCCTATCTCTCGGTGGCGTTAACTCAAGCTGGTGTCGCTGGTGTCTCTTGTTATGGCATCGGACAAGTTACTAAAACTTACCTCCTCAATGGCGCTTCCTGGGGGCCAGATGGCCCGAAAGCAGTTGTGACTCGCATTCTCACTTCCCTGGATGAAACTTCAATTTTGAATCGGATTAAGCATGAGTTGAGCGCCAAGTTATTTAGTTGAACGCGATCGCTTGTCTTTCTTTTATTATTTAAAGCTCATCTAATTCAACTTTCAATCCATCGATCAAAGCAACTGATCGATAGCTTTGCTTGGCTCAAATATACTTATAATTAACTGCTCCCAATATTGCGCCTTTTATAGAAATCTGTTTTCAGATGTCAGAAGTTTTGAGACTTTTAAACATCTGCATATAGGGATGATATCTGAGCTGAAGCGCAAAATACGAGCAATAACCAAAATAGTAGGATTGCCGAACTTGTGTCTAGTTGCTTGTCGTACCGAAGGTGAGGCAGAACCGAAGGCGAAAACTTGACAGTGTAATGTTGATTTTGGTTGGCTGTAGGGGCATGGCAATGCCATGCTCCTACCAAATATCGCAATTTTCGATATTTTCTAAGGGTTGTATGAAACCACCCTGATCTTCGTTCACAAAGAGGGGGTTAGGGGTTAGGTTAGAAAGCGATCGCTTCCCCCTCAACCAAGTATGCAGCCACTACGCGACGGCAAATTCAACTGTAGTTTGGATTCTCCCTCAACGCTCCAAGACACCTCAGCTGTGCCATACAATAACTTACTAGGTTTGGATTTTAATGCCGCCTCAACCCTTACGTCTTCTGCGGGTGCAGTACCAACGTTAACAGCAACAATTATCTCCTGATCTCCCAAAGTCCGAGCAAATACATAAACTGTCCCTTCTGCAAACAGAACTTTGTAATCACCTGTACGCAAGGCAGGGTATTGGTGACGCAGGGCGATGAGTTGCTTGTGATAATCTAGAACATCACGTTCCCAGTGAGCTTCCATCGGAAAGCCTCGGCGCGAGTCGGGATCGAGTTTTCCCGGTAATCCCACTTCATCACCATAGTAGATGCTTGGCGCACCGGGATAAGTCAATAGCAGCAATGTTGCTAGTTGAACACTTTTCTTGTCGCCGCCTGCAATAGAAATCAGTCGCGCAGTATCGTGGCTAGCTAACAAATTCAACTGAGTCAGTTGAATATCCCACGGATAAAATTCCAACAATTGCTGGATTTTTTCGGCATACTCTGGGGCAAAGAGGGGCGGGTAGGGATGGTAAGAACGATCTTTCACTTGGTCAATGTCTACGCGATCGCCTGCGGCAAAAGCAATAGTCGGCG
This sequence comes from Trichocoleus sp. FACHB-6, assembly GCF_014695815.1. NCBI lineage: Bacteria > Bacillati > Cyanobacteriota > Cyanophyceae > Leptolyngbyales > Trichocoleusaceae > Trichocoleus > Trichocoleus sp. FACHB-6. Next base: position 28,776 of record NZ_JACJOY010000023.1, on the reverse strand, counting down.
CAGCAAAGAGATAGTTCATCACCCCGTCAAACTGAGTCCCATCCAGCCACTCGCGGGAATCTCCCCAGACTTCCCCCACGATGTAGGCTTCCGGGTTAATGGCTTTTACGCGATCGCGAAATTCCTGCCAAAATCCTTGAGCCTTAATCTCAAACGGCACATCCAAGCGCCAACCATCAACGCCGAATTTAATCCAATATTCGGCAATTTCCATAATATATTCCCGCACTTCAGGATTTTCATGGTTGAATACTGGCAGCGCCCGATTTCCATCCCAACCCTCATAATTCGCCGGAAAATTGCCGTCATATGCCGATAAAGGCCAGCCTTCAATCTTGAACCAATCCACCCAAGGCGAATGGGGGCCGTTTTCCAGAACATCGTGGAAAAAGAAAAATCCCCGGCTAGAGTGGTTAAACACCCCATCCAGCACCACCTTAATATCCCGTTCGTGGGCAGCTTCCAGCAATTCCCGAAAAGCGCCATTCCCCCCCAACATCGGATCGACCTGATAATAGTCATGAGTGTGATAGCGGTGATTGCTTGCCGATTGAAAAATGGGCGTAAAATAAACCGCATTAATCCCCAAATCCTGCAAGTAATCCAACTGCTCCATCACTCCCCACAAATCGCCGCCCTTATACCCTTGAAGCGTCGGCATTTCGTGCCAATCTTCCCACCGGGTATCCTTCAAAAGCCGCTTGTGAGGATGCTTAGTTTTAGCAAAGCGATCCGGAAAAATCTGGTAAAAAACCGCGTGCTTAACCCAATCTGGCGTCTGTATCTGCATAAACTCCTTCCTAGCCCTTCAACGCTAAGGTACAGCCCTTGCCAGCTTTTCGCTTCTCACCTCTGATAGAAGTTAAATTTTGCAACATAATGCTTGATAGCGAGAATCTACTTTCTTTTTTTGTGCTACCCAAGCATCAAATTTTCTCAGCTTAGAGGTTAATCTGGATTGCTAAAATATAAACTTTTCTGAATTTTTTAGCCGATTTTAGCTTTTTATTGCTAATAATAGCTCAGTATCAAATATGACATCAATGATTATTCTTCGTATTCAAGAAATTGCAGACGCAAAAGGTTTAACTTTAGAGGAACTTAGCCAAGTTTCAGGCGTTGCTTTAGAGGTTCTTCAAGCTTACGCAACTACACCTATCGAAACACTTACAGAGGAAGTTGCTTCCAATCTCAGAAAACTTGCAGCAAAACTAGATGTAGTCGTATTGGAGTTAGTTCAGCCTGTAGTTAAGAGAGAAGCTTTCAAACTCAAAATTCTTGAAATGGCTCAACAGAAGGGTTTAACGCTAGAAAAATTAAGCGATCTCTCCGGTGTACACCTTTCTCTCCTAGCATTGTATAGCACACAGCCAATATCTAAGCAAATTTTAGAGACTGACCCTCACTCGCAAAACTTATCTAAAATTTGCGAGGAGTTGCGTTGTGAAATTGATGAATTAAAGGCTGTAGCAGAACTCCCTAAAACAAGGCTTCATATTGAAGAATTTGCATTAGAAAAAGGTTTAACTTTAGAAGAATTATGTTTGATAACAAATTTACCTAAAGAATTTATAAATTTTATTGCAACACAGCCTATAATCCTTTCTAGCCTTGTCACTGAAGGTGACATGAGAGCGAGAGAAGATGTCGCGGGAATCAATATGACAAAAAGAATGATGTCGAGAATAAGTCTTATGAGAATCAATGAAAATATAATTATCGGGGAAGAAGAGCTTTTTGGAGACACCCTTGGACGATTCTTGTGTTCAATTTGTAAATGCTGCATAAGAGAAGAGCCATAATCAACTATTTAATGATTATCAATTGTAAAAAGGTGAAAAACATACGTAATAAAAATTATACACACCTTACTTCTTTAGAGACAAATAACTTTCAAAAAGCTTGGGCAGGGCATAAGGCTACACAAAAACTAATTGCAACAAGTTTTGGGATTATTGTAACTTCTTTATCTAGCGTAATACCGGTAGTTTCAGGACAGTTATTTGCCTATTTAATTGTATGGTTTGGCCTTGAAAAGAATTATTCATTCATTTTTATAGTAGTAAGCATACTTGTCTATTTCTTAGCTTTAGTGTTACTCATTTCCCTTGGATTTGAAGTTAGAGCAGTTAGTTTAATTATAATGCTAATTTTGACTAGCGTCATTTCAACCCTTACTCAAACAGATGCTAAACCAGGAGGAGTAATTCTTTTTCTAATTCTAAGTATAGTATTAGCTTGGCTTGGGGCAACTCTTACAGCCTTATGTCTGAATTTTACTTATGTGTGCAGTAAAATTTTAGGTGAGTTCTTAGCTATTTTAGGTTCTGGGCTGATAACTGTAGTTTCAATTGCACTCATAATAACTACACAAGAGCCAAAACCTGGCGAAGGCATCATATCTATAATTGCAGCACTTTCAGTCATCCTTACAGGCGCTATCATCGCACGACAGGCAGTAAGAGGCTCCCCGAAATTTGCCTGGATTACAGAAAAAGCAATCTTTTGGGCAGCAACAGGTGGTACATCTTTTTATGGAGTAGACCTAACAGATGCTTGCTTCGATGGTGCAGACTTACCGCATACAGATTTCAGGAAGGCTAATTTAACCCGGGCTAGCTTTGAAGAAGCAACTGGATTGGATCTGGCTAGGCTTCAAGGAACTATATTAGAACAGCCTAAAGTTAGAAAACTACTGATAAATAAAAGAGGTTGCAACGAGGATTATACAGCCTCTAACTTTAACGGTGCTAATTTAAGACGTGCAGACTTGACAGGAGCAAATTTAAAAGAAGTTAATGCGTTAGACGCAGATTTTTCGGGAGCGATTTTAACAGATGCTTGTATCCAGGGATGGAACATCAACAAAAATACTCGTTTCACAAATGTTGTCTGCGAACGTATTTACTTGAAGTGTGCAAGAAAAGGTAATATCATTACCTTATCAGAACCTAAGCCAGATAGCGGTATATTTAAACCCGGCGAGTTTGAAAAATGGATTAGCGAAATCCATGAAACGATTGATCTAATCTTTAGAGAAGGCTTAAACTGGAGAGCTTTTATCTTTTCCCTAGCTCAAACAGCAATTGACCATGAAGGATTGGATTTATCCCGTTATACTATTTCTAGAAAAGACGAAGGCATAGTTTTTGCAGAAATCGGTACTTTTCCGGGTGCTGACAAGAAGGCTATTCACGAAGCATTTACAAGTTGCTATGAAAGTGCAGTGAAAGCAATAGAGGAGAAGTATCAATTAGTTTTACAAGCTAAAGAGGGGGAACTTGAACGCTTAAGAGAATTTATTGAATCTAAACATCAAATTATTAGAGAATTAATGTCTATAGCTGTAGGTACAGGTAGAAAAGTATTAATTCAGGGTGAAGGACATCGGGTATATATGCTTAATCAAGCAGGAGAAATTATGGAAACGAAGAATGAAGGCTTTAGTGTAGGCGGAAACATCAGCATTGGCGGAGATAACATGAGTCTTACGGGTGCAAATCTCTCTTTAGGTGAACTCAGTGGTCAGGTCACTAATACTATTCAGCAGCTTCAGGGCGTAAACGCTGCTGGTGGGAACGATTTGGTAAAGATTTTGACAGCTTTGCAAGAATCGATTCAAGGTGATTCTGCACTTTCTGACAATCAAAAGAAAGATGCTTTGGAAGCTGTGGAAACCATAGCAGAAGAGGCGAAGAAGCCACCGGAAGACCGTGTGATTAAACTTTGTTCGATGGCTGTGAATGCCCTTAAGGGTGTTGCTAGTGCTGTTACGGATGCCAGTAAACTAGCTGAAGTCCTAAAAACTTATCTGCCGACTCTTACAGGAATTCTGGGCATTTAAACTGTTTTGCAGTTTCTGCCAGTTCTTAATTCTTAGATTCGGAAACTTCAAAGAAGCGATCGCACTCTCTACTCAATCAAGAGCGCGATCGCTCTTTTAGTCTATCCCTCTGGATGGAGAGGACAGCCCGAAAAGGTCTTGGTATCCTTTAAAGCTAATGGTTGAAGTTCAAGAGCGATCGCGTTCCACTTGCCAAACCTGAACCGACTTGCTACTTAATTTGCATATACCTAAAACAACCAAACTTTGCTTTCTTTATAAAAATTTCATATTTGGACTTTTCAGCTTCTTGATTTCTACACAAAATGGGCGTTTCTTTGAGTAGTTAGCTCGGACGGTAGAGGGACTTTTAGACCTTTTGCCCCTAAACTAGAACGGTCAGATACAATTGTTGTTCCTTATGTTGTCCTGTCAGCACCCCCTTCTGCGTGTCCTGGTTGTTGATGACCATGAACTTACTCGTTTTAGCCTCAAGCTAGCATTGCAAAGTCAGGCGAACATTGAGCTAGTTGGACTCGCAAGCAACGGTAAAGAAGCCGTGGAAATGGTCGAGCGTTACCATCCTGATGTGATTATTCTCGACTTACAGATGCCCGTGTTAGACGGTCTATCCGCATCGACACAGATAAAACACATCGATCCGCACGCACAGATCATTGCTTATTCATCAGTGGAAGACCCGCAGATTGAAGTAATGAGCCAAACTGCCAGAATAGATGCTTTCTGCAAAAAGGATACCGCTACCCAAGAGCTGATTGCTTTAGTCGAGCAGCTAGGGCAGCGGGCAGTTAGTCACTAGGGGGTGCGAAGGTAGGCGACCTTGCAGCTGGAATTAGCCCCGCAAGGCGTCAAATTTTAATTGGCCTATCCTGCTTCAGGAAAGGTACGGTTAAACTCGTCAATTAAATCGTCAATTTCTTCCAGCGCCTGATTAACATCTATTCTGAGAGTACCCAGGTTTGGTTCTTCCAAAAGCCGTACTAGAGACTCACGCTTGAGTTCAATCAGGCTAATCCATTGCTTTAAAGTTTCTGAGTCCATTATCTGCATTACAATTCAACATTAACTTAACATTACCCAATCCTAGCGAAGGAAGGGAGGTCGCTTTGGATCGGCAGGTTTATTTTTAATCACCTCAGCAATAAACCGCTTCAGCGCCTTTTCCCTATTTTTCATAAAAGCAGACCAAAATCCAGGCTGAAACTCATCCATCGTTTTGGCTAAAGCCCAAACATCTACCGCCAGTATGTTATAAAGCGTTTCGTCCTCCTGCTTAAGGGTTTTAAGCTGATCGAGGATGGCTCTACTTTTTTTTGTAGCTTGCTCATTATCTTCTTGAATCATAAAACCTCGCGGGAAGGGTAGATACCTATGAGTATGAGACAGGCTTAAACTGGTTCATAGGTCTGTTAAGCATGGGAGGAAACACGACACTTGGTTAATGGTGGCCTTAACGGTGCAGCTAACATTTTAGTTAAAAGTAAGCACAGGCTGGATTTTCAGGGGGTGTGTCAAGTTTTGTCCTAACCTGTTAGGAGTTAGGATTTCCTAGCTCTTAAGAATCCCCACAGGGTAAATCCAGGGGAGCGTCAATCTATGCTCTCAACTATGAATTGACGGCAGCAGACAACAACCTGATTTGATAATACGGGTTTTCTTTGAAACCGCCATTATTTGATAAAAGTCTTACGCACACAAGCGAGATATTACGCCTGGACAAGGATAATAAAGCTGAAGAGATTGTGAATTGGGTATCCTAATTAAAATGTTACGTCAAACTTCTTTGGGAACGTTAGGTTTAGGTGTTGGTTTTGTTTTGACAATTGTGGGATTTTATGCCTATTCCACGGGCAACGCCACATTGAATCTAGCGGGATTCTTCTATGGTATTCCGGTGCTGCTGGGAGGTCTTGCGCTCAAAGCCGCAGAACTTAAGCCTGTGCCGTTTAGTAAACCCACCTCGAAAGAGGTAATGGCACTACGCCAGCAGCAAGCAACTGTTACTCAAAACCAGATTCGCAAAGATGTCACTCGCTATCGCTACGGTCAAGATGCTCATTTGGATAGCTCTTTGAGTAGCTTGGGGTTGAGTCCGACAGACGAGGAAAGACCAGTGCTGAAGGGATTAGAGGAAAAGGAGGTTGATGGCGCTTATGCTTTGGTGCTGGAATTTGAGTCGCCGCTAATTCCTTTTGAGGTTTGGCAACAGAAGCGGGAGAAAATAAAGGGCTTTTTTGGCCCTGGTATCCAGGTTGAGTTGAGTCAACCTGCTGAGAACTGCGTTGATGTGGCGCTTATTTCTACGCCGCAGGTGTAGGGGAAGGTTTAAGACTTGTCGCTTACTTTTCCAGGCGGACTACATACCACTGTAAAAATTGTCCTGGCTCCATATCCAATTCGCAAGATGTGTCCATTAGGTACTGAGCTTGAGCCTGTACTAAGGGAAATTTTTGCAAGTCTCGCGGCAGGTTATCCTGACGAGTTGCCAAAATTGCCTTGAGTTTTTCTAATAGTTCGGCGGCGCTGAGAAATTGTTCTGGTTGGTTGGGTTCTAGAACGACGAAAGCATCTTCTTGATACATTATGGAGTCAGGCATTTTGCGTTTTTTTATACTTGAGACATCTTGTTCAAGTGTATCGCCATAAACTGGCGGTTTTGATAGCGGTTTCAGAGTCAAGGAGCAAAAAAATAACCGCTGAGCGGTCTAGGAATTAGGTTAAGACAACTCAGCGGTTAACTCACGCTTATTAAGCTATTAGTTATTTAGGGCTAGGACAGCTTAGTTGGTCGCCGCCGCACCTTCAGCCTCCGGCTGACTGGTTAATTCTGGAGTTGCAGTGGTGGTGTTATTACCCAGGTTGAGTTTAACGACTGTACGCTTTGCTTCCGCCACCTTGGGCAGTGTCAGTGTCAAGATGCCATTGTTGAAGTCGGCTTTGACTTGATCGTTCTGAATTGGCACTGGCAGAGGAATCACGCGCTGGAAACTACCATAGCGGAATTCGGAGCGGAAAAAGCCTTTTTCGTCGGTCTTTTTCTCGAAGCGATGTTCGCCTTGAATAGCGATCGCTTCCCGCGTGACGCGAACATCCAAATCCTTGCCTTCTACGCCTGGAATTTCTGCCCGCAAAATCAGATTGTCTTCCGTGTCTTGCAGTTCAATCGCAGGTTGCCAGGTTTTACCAGACTGGCGATCGCTTCCAGCAATTTCATCAAACATTTGATCCATTTGACGACGCAGGGTTTCAATTTCTGAAAATGGTTGCCAACGAATCACAGCCATAGGATAGTTCCTCCAATTTGTAGTGACTAATAAGAAAGAACTTTTTCAATGGGGTTAGCTTTTAGTTCCCACAAATTTATGATGCCAAAACAGGGCGGTTGCATCGGTGAGGGAAACCGAAATAAATTTGGGAATTTTTCCGTATTGGCGATCGCGATCGCATTCTCCAATACATAACCGCTAAGCGTCAACTAAAAACAACTAAGGCGGTGCTTCGCGAACTTCTGTCACCTTGTACAGCGTCAGCGTCAAGATGTAATTTGTCTTGCAGCTCAACCTTTAAATCGCGACTCAAGGCGCGCCTTTAGTTACACTTCTTTATAATTTTCCAGACAATAATACTTTGCCTGGGAGGGGAACCGCCTTTATGTAGGGGGATTTTCCAGGCTTCTGGGCATTGTTGCCGCATGGGGCAATCTATTACAGAGTTTGAAGTTCTGTAGCCTTTTGCAGAAGGGGACTCTGCGCCTGCGGTAAACTAAGCCAAGATTTCTGCTCGACATTAGAGAACACTAGGAAAGGAGCCGTTATTCAATGTCTCATAGCGTCAAAATCTACGACACCTGCATTGGATGCACCCAGTGCGTCCGCGCTTGCCCAACGGATGTCCTAGAAATGGTTCCCTGGGATGGCTGCAAAGCTCAACAGATTGCTTCCTCCCCTCGGACAGAAGACTGTGTAGGTTGCAAGCGGTGCGAAACTGCTTGTCCTACAGATTTTCTGAGCATCCGAGTTTACCTGAGTAATGCTGAAACCACCCGCAGCATGGGCTTAGCGTACTAAAAAGCTGGCTTGAAAACACTTTTTATCATCCAATTCCAAGGTACAGAGGGGGCAATTATGCTCTCTCTTTTTTTTATTCATAGCCATTCTCAGTCTCTGGTGGGGAATGAGTATAAGCGAGGCTCTACTTCGCGTGAAAACGCAAAAGAAGCCATAATTGAATGTTGGCGTAGGGGTGCTTAAGTGAGGCGAAGCCTTACAGTAGGCATTTCCAGGACTCTCCTGAAGCGGCTTGACGCTGGGTGAATAGCCAAGTAGCGTTGTAAATTAGGTGAGAACAGGAGTGGTGTAATATATGTGCGGAATCGTCGGCTATATTGGCACTCAAGCAGCTACCGAAATTTTGCTCTCTGGGTTGGAGAAATTGGAGTATCGAGGCTACGATTCTGCCGGAATCGCTACAGTGACAGAAGGTGAGATCCACTGCGTTCGGGCGAAGGGGAAACTCTACAACTTGCGGGAGAAGCTAGAACGGGAAGTAAACCCGGCGAATATTGGCATTGGACACACTCGCTGGGCTACTCATGGTAAGCCTGAGGAATATAACGCCCATCCTCATATGGATACGGCGATGCGCGTGGCGGTGGTGCAGAACGGGATTATTGAAAATTATCGGGATTTGCGAGAGGAACTGAAGGCGCGGGGACACAAGTTTCGTTCGGATACTGATACTGAGGTGATTCCCCACTTAATCGCTGAGTTTTTATCCCATTCCGCTACACCAGGCTTTACCCACTCCTCTACTCTTTTCTTAGAGGCGGTAAGAGAAGCTGTTAATAAACTGGAGGGAGCGTTTGCGATCGCAGTTTTATCGGCAGACTACCCGGATGAATTGATTGTCGCACGGCAACAAGCTCCCTTAACTATTGGTTTCGGACAAGGGGAATTTTTCTGTGCTTCGGATACACCCGCATTGGTTCCCCATACCCGTGCGGTGCTAACTTTAGAAAATGGGGAATTGGCGCGGCTGACACCACTTGGAGTTGAGGTTTACAACTTTGCTGGCGAACGCTTGAAAAAGTCTCCCCGGACTCTAAACTGGAATCCCGTGCAGGTGGAAAAACAGGGATTCAAGCACTTCATGCTCAAGGAAATCTACGAGCAACCTGGGGTGGTACGCGCTTGTTTAGAGGCTTATCTGCACCCTGATTGGCATCCAGATAAGGATACGTCGCCGATTAATTTGGCTATCCCTGCGTCGCTGTACGATGACTTAGAACACGTTCAAATTCTTGCCTGTGGCACCAGTTGGCACGCGGCGCTGGTGGGGAAATACCTGCTGGAACAACTGGCGGGGATTCCAACTATGGTGCAGTATGCTTCTGAGTTTCGCTACGCACCAACGCCTTTAACTGTCAATACTCTAACGATAGGTGTTACCCAATCTGGGGAAACTGCTGATACGTTGGCGGCTTTGGCGATGGAAAAAAAGCGTCGCGAGGGTAAGCCTAGCCAGTTTCAGGTGCGATTGTTGGGGATTAGCAATCGTCCGGAAAGTTCTTTAGGTCACTTGGTGCCTCAAATTATCGAAACCCATGCGGGGATGGAAATTGGGGTGGCGGCGACTAAAACTTTTGTGTCTCAATTGATGGCGTTTTACTGTCTGGCGTTGGATTTAGCTTATCGCCGCCAGACAATTTCGGCAACTCGGTTGGAGGAGATTTTGGTTGGTTTGCGGCAGTTACCAGCCCAGATTGAGCTGATTTTAGAGAGTCAGGAGCGGTATATTGAGCAGCTGACTCATGATTTTGCGGAAACTAAGGATTTTATCTTTTTGGGACGGGGGATTAATTTCCCGATTGCTTTGGAGGGGGCGCTGAAACTGAAGGAAATTAGCTATATCCACGCGGAAGGTTATCCGGCTGGGGAGATGAAGCACGGGCCGATTGCGTTGTTGGATGCTAAAGTTCCTGTGGTGGCGATCGCTATGCCGGGTAATGTGTACGAAAAGGTTCTCTCGAACGCTCAAGAAGCTAAGGCGCGGGATTCCCGTTTGATTGGTGTGACACCGATGAATGACCCGGAGGCGGCGGAAACTTTTGACGATTTGTTACCTGTTCCGGCTGTGGAAGAATTGCTTTCGCCAATTTTGACGGTGATTCCCTTGCAGTTATTGGCTTATCACATTGCAGCGCGTCGCGGCTTGGATGTGGATCAGCCAAGGAATTTGGCAAAATCGGTGACAGTGGAGTAATCCGGAAGGTGCGATTAGCTGAAAATGCGATCGCACCTTTTAAAATACTTGGTGATAGTTATTTAAAATCTCTGGCGGACTTTGGAACTTATTGAGAATAGTCCAAGATGTGAATTGAAATCAAGTTTCAATGGCTAGTCCGGAATTATTATAGAGTTTTCCGGCTACACAATTTTAGCGATCGCTAAGTTGCTCGTGTTTCAATCCCTGATAGGGATTATAGAGTTTTCCGACAGTCATGAGCTTTGTCAATATCTGGCGTTTCGCTAATGTTTCAATCCCTGATAGGGATTATAGAGTTTTCCGACTTTCAAGGGAAAAGCTAAATCTTTTTTCTTGTATGTTTCAATCCCTGATAAGGATTATAGAGTTTTCCGACAGAAGAATTATTCTTGAGGGACTTACCTTTTTGTTTCAATCCCTGATAGGGATTATAGAGTTTTCCGACCGATGATGGCAAGGTGACAGCATCTATTGAGTTTGTTTCAATCCCTGATAGGGATTATAGAGTTTTCCGACACATCCAAAGCTATTTGCTCTAGCAGTTTCCATAGTTTCAATCCCTGATAGGGATTATAGAGTTTTCCGACTCCGACCCGTATCTTGGAATGATGCGCCAGGTATCGTTTCAATCCCTGATAGGGATTATAGAGTTTTCCGACACTGAAACTCAGAATGCGATTCAACTTTCCGCACTCGTTTCAATCCCTGATAGGGATTATAGAGTTTTCCGACTCGCTGGAGAGTTTAAGGATGGCAATATGCTGGCGTTTCAATCCCTGATAGGGATTATAGAGTTTTCCGACGGCAATAATCGCCTCGGCGTTGCTGGTGGGAGTGTTTCAATCCCTGATAGGGATTATAGAGTTTTCCGACTTGCAGCATAGCAACCATGCGGATGTGTTCTTTGTTTCAATCCCTGATAGGGATTATAGAGTTTTCCGACTGCTGGCGGGCGCTATCGGCGGCTTGCTGCTGGGTTTCAATCCCTGATAGGGATTATAGAGTTTTCCGACGGCTTGAGTTAAGCCTGCCAATACACCATACTGGCGTTTCAATCCCTGATAGGGATTATAGAGTTTTCCGACAAAATTTGGCATCAAATATCGATATGACTTTCTGGTTTCAATCCCTGATAGGGATTATAGAGTTTTCCGACGTGGACAGGGTCGGAAGCCTGGCAGTGGGCCAAAGTTTCAATCCCTGATAGGGATTATAGAGTTTTCCGACATTATCGGCAACATTAATTTTTGCGTTTTGCATACGTTTCAATCCCTGATAGGGATTATAGAGTTTTCCGACCCAATTGATTTGATTGACCCAGAATTACTGGAGGCGTTTCAATCCCTGATAGGGATTATAGAGTTTTCCGACTATTGCATCTATCTCTTCTTGGGTGCGAAGCTCTGCGTTTCAATCCCTGATAGGGATTATAGAGTTTTCCGACCTGTAGGTGGACTTGGTTCATTTGAAATGGCGTAGTTTCAATCCCTGATAGGGATTATAGAGTTTTCCGACGAGTAAGCGGTCATCTTTAGAAGGGGATTTCATCGTTTCAATCCCTGATAGGGATTATAGAGTTTTCCGACCGCCGGGGTATGAAAGCCTTGATATATGTAGTTTTCAAGGTTGGTTTGCGTAAATCTAGAGTCAATGTACCATTTCAGAGATCGGCTTGTCAAACGCTGAATTTTCAAAATTTCCTCAAAACCGCTTCTAGTAACGGTTACAGGGCTTGCTTGCGTCAACCTCTGATAGGGAGCGATCGCATTCAAATCTAGACGAGATAAACGTTTGAGCCAAAAAAATCGAACCCCTCAAAAAAACACCTACTGGTTGACGCAAGCATCAAGCAAAAAACACAGTAGTATCCATTGGAATTTCGCCACCGATGCGCTCAATCTTCGGCTGACAGCAACCACAGAGGAAATAAAAGCGAATGCTGTCTTGCTCTGGCTTAATCATCTTCGCCAGACGCGATCGCAATTTAGCATACTGCGTAGTAGTCAAGTCGCACTCAAACACAGAATACTGCATCCACTGTCCATAAGACTTGAGAATCTTATGAATCTTAGTGCGCCGACTGTCCTCAGATATATCGTAAGAAATTACAACAAACATATTGATTTTGTAATTTTCAACTTTGAATTTACTTTTGTAGAGACACGATTTCTCGCATCTTGTACGCAAATACACCACAGGAATTATATTCGCGGACTCATTAGGAGCATCCTCTACATTGCCAATATACGCCCACAACCTGAAGCTTGTGGCTATGCAAAAGAAGGCTTCGTTTGCATAGCCGCGAGTTTACTCGTTAGACGTTTTTACTTCAAAATCAACGGGGTATATTTGTCAACCTCTCCCATGAGATACTTTGCTAATAGACGAGCTTGAATTTCCATTGATTCTTGATAGGTACATTGCTTTTGCATTACCGGATGCGTAAACTTCTTTTGCTTCTTTTCTTGATACAAACGCAGAAAAGTGTGTAATCCCTCCTTAGTTAAAGAAACGGCGTTACTAACAGGTTCCGTCACAAAATCTGAAATTTTTAGTATCCGGAGATTGATTGCACCCAAAACCACAGAATCTACAATCAAAGGTCGAAACTCTTCCATTAAATCCAGAGCTAAAGATGGCCGTCCATAACGCTCTGTATGCAAGTATCCCAAATAAGGGTCAAAGCCAACAATATTTAAAGCGCCTTGGATATCGTGACGTAACAAAGAGTAACCCAAACTCAAAAGCGAATTTACCGGATCTGTGGGGGGACGACGATTACGGGTTTCAAAGCTAAAATCGTCAATGCGAATCAATCCATCAAAACACCCAAAATAAGCAGCACTACCAGCACCTTCATGACCTCTGATAGAATCAATTGAAGTAGCTTTATCAACGGATGCGATCGCATTCCTTAATTGAGCGATATTAGCACCCAAATCTAGTTCCGAATATCGCCGCTGTGCTTCTAATAAAGCAGTGCGGTAATTTTTAAGTTTACCTCTGACAAAACCTTGAGCTACGTGAATTGCTTTTGGCGATTCTCCATCAGATTTCCACTGTGCAGAACGAACGAAGATATTTTTACTCATTTCTGACTCCAATCTGGCAAGATATTTACCATTGATAGTTAAAAAAGTTAGAGGGATTTTGCGTTCGATAAGTTGCGCGATCGCATCAGGAGAGACAGTTGCTCGTCCCATGACCACCAAGCCATCAACTTTAATCAATGGCACGTCTAAAATAGTATTTTTCTCAACTTTAACTTTCAGACGTTCATCGATTTTACCGATAAAAGAATCATCCTGCGTAACGTAAACTGTCCCCATTATTTTCTCCAAAATTAACTAGCTTCTTGATAGCGCCCCACTTTGTCAGCCGCTTTCGGTAAACATTGCGAATAAAGACTGCATCCTTTGCAACGTTTGCTGTACAAAGGTTTTGGCATTATTCCAGTTTGTAGCAAGGTTTGTACAGATTCGATGGTAGCGATCGCGCTTTGTTTTAACTCTGGCGTAATTTCTACTAGCTGACGTTGATGAGATTGGGCATAATAAACATAGCCACAACTCACTTTTTTCCCCGTCATCTCTTCCAGACACAAAGCTTGGGCTACAACTTGCAATTCATCGTTGTCCCACTCACCTTTTTTTCCCCGCTTGTATTCAACCGGATACAATTCTCCTGAATCTAATTCAACCAAGTCAGATTTACCAATCAACTTGTATTCCTCAGACTTCAACCAAATTGCTCGGACTTGCCAAGTATCTTCGCGATTTCCTACTGAAAAACTATGAACGCGGTCGTGCAAGCTAGTACCTTCGATTGTGTATTGGTTATCAACAAACTCCACCGCACAAAACATTCGCCAACAACGATGAGGACAATAGCTATACTGGTTAAGCGAAGCAATGGGGATATATTCAGTATCTTTCATCTTCAGTTATTAGTTATTTAGGTAATCGTCGCATCATTCCCATACCCATCGGGGTCTTTCTTCCCACCCCACAATAAAGGGCAAAATCAGCCAAAACATTAAAATGTTTAATTGCCAAAGGAGTAACTTCTCCCATCAGTCGATAGCTAACTTCTCCCACAAGTCCGATAAACTTACTGCGAGAGTCAGCTAAAATTTCCGTATGAATATCAACAAAACTGGGAAAAACTGACTCAAGGAAAAGGTTGGAAATTTCGATTCCGCTGTATTTATTCCACCGGGACAAGAGACTATTAAATACACATTCTCTCGTAGGGAGCGTGGTGTCATATTGTCCTTGACGAAAAGCAGCAGGCGTAGAGAAAGAGAAAGAAAGAACGCGATCTCTTTCACTGGCTTTCTCGTATAATTGAGCATAGCTACTAGCATTCGCCCAAACTTGAGTAGATTGAGTAGTTCCCTGAATACTTGTAATCTGCAAATCAGTAGGGCCAAGATGCCAAGGATGATCAGGATTTAGATTTAGCCAAAGTTGAGTAAGTTTGCCAAATAAAGTATCATCAAGTAGCGAAACGCGCCACCAACAAGGCGTACCAGCAGGTATTGCAGTTTTGTGTTCCCATTGCAAAGTGTTATCCCGTCGTTGACGTCTGTGGGGTGTTTGCAGGGGACTGAGAGTGAAAGCTTTGTCTGCACTAGCTTGATGGAGATAATCTCCCAGTTCGTAATCCACAGAACTAACAAGCGTGAGAAATAGAGCGTGTAAGTGTCTTCCTGTTAAGTAATTTGGAGAAATCGGTGACAGAGGAACTAAATTAAGAACTAAACTGTGGGGCATATACTTTAGGTAAACTAAGGAAAGTGTGGCTTAGGAGTTTCAGTCATGCAGATTGATAATTATGAAGAAGCGATCGCGTTAACCAAGAAGCTAGAGGAAAGCTTACCGATTATTGTTCGCCCCAGGAAACCTTTACTAAAAACAATCAGAGAACGAGGAGAAACGGTTACACCCGATCAGAAATTTACGGTTGAGTTGGTTAATTATTCCGGCGATATGGGAGGGATTATGTGCGCGTTAGCAGACGAAGCTGAGAAAAAGGAACGCTATGTAGTCTCGATTACTCATCTCAAAATTGACCCCAATCATCCTCTAAAAGACGAAGTAGAAGCCTATCAGCGCAGGCGCAACCAAATGCTAATGATTCAGGAAAAGAAAGGTATAGCCGCCGAATTATTAGCGGCTAAATTTACAGGAAAGAAAAAGCGGATTCAAGGTTTTGGGAAGTAATTAACTACTAAATCGATATTCCATCCGCGCTGGAATTTTGATGTCACCAAATTGGTAGTATTCTCCTTGTATTTGTACATTTTGAATTAAGCTAACTGGAGGCATATTTACCACGTCATAGCTAATTACTTGATGGGTAAACATCACGTCCAAAGGATTGAGAGGGTAAGCAACAGTGAATTCCCCAGTTTTCAATTTAATATCTGTAAATTCCTGAACACTTACCTCAGCCTTACTCATCCACTTACCCAAGCGAATCCACTTAGGTATTTTCCATTTTCCGTCCTGACGCTTGAGAGAACTACTAGAGATAATGAAAAACTCAAATTGACTTTCCGGCGCAATTTCTTTTGCTCTCCCAAAACTAGGGATATTCTTCTGAGTTTTTTCCATCTCTACATGGTAGTTGTTGTTAGCATACTTCCATGTATTGAGAGTAGAGGAGTGAGATAGCGATCGCGCTGGCGTTACATAAATTCCCTGTAGATTCAGCGGTGTTAAATGCTCCTCATATTTCGGAACTTGTTCCGAACAAAAGTAACGATAGGAATGTTCTTCAGAAACGGTGGTGGAGTAGGCTTCACTATCCACCAACCCCAGCGCATAACAAAGCGCATAATTATGAATTACAGGCTCTGTTTCATAGAGTCTTCCTATCTCACGAGTCGCATAATACATACTATCGTGCAACTCTAATTGACAGCGGTAAATAATCGCCATTACTATTACCCCGCTTTACCAGATTTACCTACTTTTGCTTTATCACCTTCAGGCTTCTGTTTAATATGCTTTTTGGCATAGGCCTTAGCCTCCGCATCAGCTTTCTGCAAAACCTCCTTAATGCCTGCTTCATCCCCAGTGAATGTTTTCACCTCATTTAAAAGAGCAGTAAACTCAGTCCCAATGAAATCAGTATGCACAATAAATTCCTCAGACATTAAGGTTTCAATTGCACTTGTAGCAGCAGCAATCACATCATCTTCATTCAATGGATCGCGGGAGTTAATTTTATTATCGGCTTGCAGTTTATCGTAAATTGCTTGAGTCCACAGCAAGTTACTGATTATTTCGCCATCCGCAAATACCACACCGATTAATTGATTGCGAACTCTACCTGTCCGGGTAGTTTGAGCGCCATAGTGTCGGGTTCTGAGAATGTTGTTGAGAACATACAAGAAACCAGCTTCAGTTGGATCTTTTAGAGTCACAATGCTAGGAAAGAAAACCTGAGGTTTAATGTGGTCTTGTTGATTAATTCGGCTAGTCACTTCACCGGGTTTAGAACCAGCTTCGCCCTTAGAAGCCATCGTACCGTTCTCAAAAGGAGCATTTAGGGTAAAAGTTTCGTGAGATTCATCAAAAGCGGTTATTGAAAATGCTGTATCAACTACTACTTTTGACTTTTCAGAACCAGAGTCACCGATTGCAAATCCGTAAATAATACAATCAGGATTATCCATCGCAAACTTAACGTTATATTCGCAATCCTCAGCCGTCATCAATCCATAGTTTCGCAATAACTCTCGTCCCACTAAACGTTCTGGGGTAGATTGCTTGCGCTTAAACATTGTGAGGCGACTGATGGGTGCTTGGTTTTCTGCTTTAATTCCTGCTCTCACCCGTGCCTTGTTTAACTCTCCATCTGTTTGAAATAGAGGGTAAGATTCCGTAACACGAACTGTGAGAAAATGGGCGTATTTCCCCATCGGTTTGTAGGGAATTTCAGTATGGAAGAATTTTGGGTCAACGGTTTTCAGAAAACGCATATTTTTTCTCCAGATAGGTTGAGAAATTCAATTACATCTTGGCTTTGATTGCTCATCCGCCAGGAAATAAATTTCCTGGCTAATAGCTGAAGTCCTCTAAAGAGGACTAAATTAAGGGTTTAGTCCATCCAGTCCATTTCAATGGACTTTCTCTATGAGCCAGGGAATTAATTCCCTGGCGGTAAACGCTATTCACGGATATCTTCTGTGTTTTCATCCTCTGTTACTTGTTCACCTCTAGCACGAATTTCTTTATCATCTTCTAGGCGATAGAGAAATTCGCAGGTATCTCGAATCAAGTTAATTTGTCTACCTGCAAGACGAGCGCGATCGCCTGCAAAAGATTTCTCAAAGACCTCCTCAACAAAGTATCGAGCAAAATCCAAAATTGCTTCTCGTTCTTCTTCCCGCTTTTTAAATATCCAGCGCCCCTCTGCTGTAGAAGCATGAACACGATCCATCAATTTAGAAACTTCAGCCGCCACCATATCAACCATCACTCCACCTTGAAAACTTAAATCAGCTTCAAGAATAGTTTTTGCAGCAATGTCAATAGGTTTTAATACCGCATTTGCCTTGGGATTATATCGCTTATTGGCTCTGTAAAATTTGCGATATAATTCCGTCAACTTTTTGGGATGATTTAAACTTGATTCTTCTCCCACAGTCAATTCCTCCAAATTAGGATTATATTTGGCGTAAGGGTCAAAGCAGGGATAAAAGTGATAGGCATAAAGCTTAACTTTCTCGATTCGTGCTGTTTCAACGCCCTGATTGCGAACCCAACGATTTAAGTAGCTAAATACATAGAGTGGACTGGTTTCAAAATCTTTTGCCAGTTCTGTAAAACGTCCCCAGTTGGAGTCATAACCAGATTTTCCTTGTCTAGCATTAACATCAAGGTGAATAGCATAGGCGGCTGTTAGCACATTAAGGGGTGCGGAATATTCCTTACCGTCTTCCGTCCAACCTTCAAGAATGTAATCAAGACGGAAGCGATCGCGTTTTATCAGTACCCGGAATGCTTGTGGCGCACTATCAAGAAAGACGCTTTCTTCAAACTCTGCACCATCATTAAATGGGGGAATGGGTGACTCTGAAACTACCGTCTTGACATCCAGAATCATCGGGAAAGCAAAAGCTAACCAGGTAGGCATTACCCAAGATTCCGTATCAGTGCCATCTCGACCAGGAGGTAGCGCCATGAAGTAAAATGTCAAAGGCTGGTCTTCTGGATAGGACAGTTTGAAGGTACGGTCTTTCCCCGGTTCGATATTTTCGTTAATCAGAAAAGAGTCAACACTTTGATAGCGATCGCGTTCTAAATTCGCTTGAAAATCCTTACTAATGAAGTGATTGCGGATGCTGGTATCAAAGCGAGTTTGAGCAATGCCACTGTATGCCTTTTGCAAAAACTTGTTTGTCTCTGGCGTGAAGTAATAAGTCGGATAAAAATAGAGATAGCGATACTTGCCATCCTCGAACTTCTTACCCACAGCTTGAGTTTGATTCATCAATATTTGCCTTAGCATCATTTCAATGCCAGCAATACTGGAAATATTACGTTTAGCATTAGAACCTCCCAACATTTGTTTATTGGTGTAAACCTGGGGAGTGAATAAAACTGCTGACTCCATCTGCTCAGTTACCGTATAAGGAGAATGAGAAATAGAGCAGATTAGCTGTCGTCCTCTTCCCGGTTTTTTAGCTAACTGATAACCTGATAACTCCTGTAAGAATACTTCAGCCGATGTTGTGACAGATGTCGCTTTTCCGGGTAGCATGACAACTCGTTTCACCCACAACCGTAAATCATCCCAACCATCCGGTAACTGGTACTGTGCAACGATGGGTTGAATGAGTTGAGAAATGTGAGCGATCGCTTCTTCACAAATCTGACGAACATCCTCTGGACTTAAACCAGGGTGAGACTCTAGATACTTTGCTGCTAAGTAGTACCATTCATAGGGAACGCCACCTGTGTTGCCCTTTAGTTTGTGTTCCTTCAAGCCTTCATTAATTCGCTGAATTTCGCGGATTGGAGGTAGGTACTGCGAGAGGTTCCAAAACTTAGCAATTTCCTCGACGATATCTAGATGAGGTAATTCTGCAAGTTTTTTGTTTTTCTTGCGCTCAAATTCAATTAGATTAACCCGTTCATTCCAAATTTTGCGACTGATTAAATCTCCAAATTCAGCAATTTGGTCAATCCGAATGTCGTCATCAAACTTGAAACTATAATTAGCCGACAAAACATTCTGCTGCTGAAATTTGATGAGATTATCACTGCGGCTTTTAGCAACAGAGCTTTTAGTGGGATTTAGAATCCTCAATGTGGCACTAAGGGCGACTTGCATTAAACCTGTATCATCAAAAAACAAGTTGTAATAGTCTGCATATTTCATTCCCTTGCCATCTCTGCTAAAACCTGTTTGTCGCAGGTGCAACTGACTTGCACAAAGTTGTTTAATCTTGTTAACAACCCGTTCGGGTAAATCTTCAACTTGCACAGAAGGTGCATCTCGTCGTGCTAAGTAAATGACACCTGTTGGGAGATATAGCAGTGGTTCATAATAGGTGAAATCCTCAGTATTAAGGCTAACATGAGCTTCCATCAAAGCGTTATTCACTACATTGGTGAGTACACCTCGGTTCTCAGATATGCTGTGGTAAGTAAATTTTAGTTGTCCATCACTCAGGCTATGAATTAACTCATTGAGCCTTGTGTTTTCCCCATCTTGAGGATGTTTAATGATGGAAGCTAGGGAATCAGCTAAACAGGTTAAATCTGAGAGAACACGAAGGGTGCGATCGTGTAATTTTGGATTTAGCCCGAACTCCGAGAAATTCCAGTTAGTATCCCAACGCCGTTGCGCGTTATAAGCAACACAGAGCAAATCATCTAGGTACTCTCGATAAGCTTCCGGATCATCAGGATTGATAAAGCGATCTAAACCTAGCTGACGAACTTTATCATCAATAATCTGACGATGCTGTTCTAGCGGTAACTTGCGACAATCAGCAGGAGCATCCGGGAATTTCTCAAAGTCATGCAAAATAAATCCAGCAATTACCATCCGCCGTTCTTGTTCTCGCACGACTCGCTGCACAGTGGTATTAAGTTTTTCTAACCGTTGCTCAATTAAATTAGCTGGAAATAGTCCATTGAGTAAATGGGTATTGAGTGATTGATCGCCTGCATTATCCCGTCGAACTCTATCTTTTCCTTCCGCTTCATTCTTGCGATCAAGTTCATCAAAAAACTTACCACCTTTTGCTGTAACGCCAATCGCAACTCGCAGCAGATTGGGTAATACATACTCTGCAAAGTCGCTCATTACGCGATCGCCAGGATTCTGAGACTGAATTGCCTCTCTCAGTAGCTTGAGAGTTAGTAGTTCCCGCGCTTGGGGTTCGATATTGCGATCGCTAGGTTCAAAGTCAACTTCTGAATCCTCATCGTGTAACCAATCATCATCGTCATACTCTTCGGTTAACCTCTCCCCCAACCCCTCTCCTGCAAGGAGAGGGGAGTCCGGCTCCCCCATTCCCTTGTAGGGAAGGGGGGCTGGGGGGGTTAGGTCTGATTCATCTTGATGATCAAATAGCGATAACTGTTTTTCTTCCTGCTCAGAGCCTTTACGTTTCTTAGGCATCTTTTTCCTCTAATAAATCTAGATAGACTGTAATTTGCTGTATATAAAGTGGATATTGAGCTAAAGCTTTTTGAATAGCTGTAAATACGATTCGGCTGTCTATTTCTTTGTACTGATGGACTAAAATGTTTCGCATTCCAGCAGCTTGCGCTAATTCTGCCGCTAATTCTGGTGTGATAATGCCCTGTCGTCCAGCTTCAAGAAATGGATTAATCGATGTTGCTGGACTAATGTTATGTAACTGTACTAAAAGATTTTTATTAATATCTGTCGCTGCTTCAGCCATTAGCTGCAAGAGTCTTTCCACAATAAGTTGCTGGCGAAAATCACTTAAGTATTCATCGAGGCTAACAGACCTAAACTCTTCTAAGGTGTTGCGATAGTTGACTAGCAATCTAAGCCTGACTAGAACCAGTTCAGAGTCTATGTCAGTCATACGCCCCACTCTTTCAATTCCATATCGATTAGCTGGCGTTGGTCTTGACGAAACTTTTTAAGCTCTGATTCACTCCTTAGTGCAGTTAGCCGAAAATACTCAAACCCTCCAGGGTCTTTCTCATAAAGAAGGACTCCATCACGAGCAACGAAGTGAGCAATTAACCAGGAACAGTTATTTAGTTCTACGACATCAATTTTGTCGCTGTTAATTTCAAAAAAATCACTAAGCAGTTGAGGCACTTCAAACCAAGCCCAAGCATTATCTTTTATGTAAGCTTTACGGACTTCTTCATCGTAGAGAGCAGCAAAATCCCAGTCACTCTCTGCATGAATTTTACCTGTGGCTCTGGAACCAAATAAAACTAACATTTTCAAATAAGGTCTTTTCTCAGCGAATTGTGGAGAAAGTAACCTGAGTTCTTCAATTGTGGGTATCTTCATTGCAGTCTAAATCTTAGTTAAGGTTGTAGTGAACGTAAAGCCTTTAATTGGTTTATGAATTGCACATGGATTCTTAATCTGGTGGACAATAAAAAGCTACTCGCTCCTCTAGAGCCTCTTTTTCACCAACCAGGTGTGTAAGGTGACGAACTTCCCTCACCGCAAAGTCGGCTGACTCCTGACACTCCTCAAGTTGAATCTGCTGACTCTGACTCTGAATTTGCTGATTGTGAAGCATTTGCATAATTTCTTCCTGGTTCTTCTCCAACTCACTGAGCCGACTATGGTGGTTAGATAGTCGTTCATTTTGGAGCGCATTCTGTTGTCGCTCTGCTTCAAGTGCATCAACTAAATGGCTCAGCTGGCTTAGCACACGTCGAATCAGGTACAGGTCAGGGTTTTGGCTGAACATTAACAGTTTTCCTTATGAATCATAATCACCTAGTCACGATATACTCGATATAATGTATTTTTATTATTGAGTATCTCGTAACCATATTAGTGTCATCATAACTGTTCGCCTCCCCCTCTGCTATACTCTTGTCAGGAGGGCAAGACCCCTTGCCATTATTCAACTGAGTATAAATCCCTATCAGGGATTGAAACACGAGCTACTCAATAGCGATCTGATGCCCTCCTGCTTGCATCTTGTGCAAGATAGCTGAATCCCTATCAGGGATTCAAACCCTAAGCAATCCATATTTCATCTCCTTTACTTTTGAACGAATAGGCAAGGGTATCCAGCAGTAAAGCTGACTGGCTGAAAGCAATAGAATAGGGTGCAGTTGTATCGTGAAAACTGTACCGATCGCTGATTGGGTAAATCGCAAAGTGCATGGGAAGGCGCAAACGCGATCGCACTTCTGCAACCGGACGCCGTAGCACATAACAAACTAACGCTTCCTTCCTCAACCGCTTATTAATTTCACCAATCCAATAATTCTCAGGTTGCCAAATCTCGATACCCGTCAACACCTGAACTTTCCAAGCATCAGCTTTCTCTTGCAAATCACCAGAATAGGTAAATCGCCAGTTCAGCCGTTCCTCTCGATATGTCCGTAACTTCAGGAATGCGAGACAGTCCTTGAAACGTCCCTTAGCAATAGGTTGTCCCATGCGTTCAGCCGTTTCTTTTAAGAGTCGCGTAAAATCTGCTTCTGTCATCACCTCAATTTCTAGATTGCTCAAAATCCCTGGTAAATCGTAAGTTTTAAACCTATCTGCTTCATTCGATTCAGTTAAATCATAGATGCCACACTGAAGAGGACTAAAGCCTCGAAAAGTAGCAGCATCTTCAGCAATCGGATTTCCCTTATCCTTACCTGAAAGTTGCTGCCATTCTCTTTTCCATGCCTCGCTACGACCAAAAACCTTTTTCAGGCTAGTATTAAACACTTCTTCGCAAGCTGCCTGAAATGCCTTCTGGCTACCTTCATACTGTTGCTTGATAGTCTTATGCCCTAGTTGTTGGCAAATCCTCAACGATTGTACATTACCCCAGCGAGAGTAATAACCTTCAAAATCATTAAGTCTGCGATAATTATCCCGAATTTGGTTGTGGAAGAAAGAACGATCATAGATACCAGTTTCTTCTAAAGGTGGAGAGTCGCCTTGAAACAAACGTTCTACTAAAAAGTTGGGTATCAATCCGTAAGCTGTAAAAGTTTCAAACTTAATATTTTCTCCATTCCGTTCATAGCCATCATGTCGTCCCAAGCGCCCTAACCGTTGAACAAAGCTACCTGCATCTGCTGATTCAAAGATTAGAAAGTTAATCTTGAAGTCAACCCCAACATCAATTGTGCTAGTACCGAGAACTAAGTCAGCTAAAAGCGATCGCTCTTTTTCCTCCTTCCCAGATAAACCCGTATTCTCTCCAACCACCAAACCATAAGGCTGCAACAGTTCCCGAAAGAACGATGTAAGACGCTTCACCGCAGCAATCGAGTTGAGAATGATTGCCCCTTTTGCCCCTTTGCTACCTGGATGCTGCTGAAAGTGAGCCAGAATGAGATTACTGTTATCTTTCAACCAAGTTTCAGAAGCCTTATTGCTAGATTCCAAAGAGATAAACTGAAGAGAAATTTCTCGTGATACTTGTCGCCATCCTTCTTCTTGTAACTGGTGACACTGAGCCTCTGTATTTGGAAACTGATATTTATTCTCCTCAATTGGGTTAATCTCATTACACCGAAAACCAGCTAATTGCAATCGCTCTATCAGTTGTTTATTTGGCGTTGCTGACAGGAAAAGAAATTTCTTGTCGCGATTGGTATTCTTGATTAACAGCATGGTATTAATCACACTAGCAATTTGCGGAGCCTGGAAAACATGAAATTCATCGAAGATGAATAAATTAAAATCCTTATCTATCCGGTTCCACAGCTTATCAGGACTATCATCACGAGTTAAATATTTACCTTGATGTAAGTAATGGAAAATATCAGGATTGCTTAAGAGAATTTCTGAATTGCCAGCGCGAGACTCAATCGCTGCGGCTTTCTTTAATCCCTGTTTTTCAGCATAAATCTCTAACTCTTGCCCACTGAGTCGAACCACACGCGGCTTAATATCAGGCTTAAATTTTTCAACATACTCCTGAATTTGCGTTTCCTGGTCACGAGCAAGTTCATTAGTTGGATACAGACCAATTGCACAAAAATATGTCAGTAATGTCTCTAAATAAGCTGCCAAACTTTTGCCATCACCCGTCATTGCCGTGTTAAAAATAACGTCAACATTTGGGTTGCGTAGTGCCTCCAAAGTTGCGACTTGATGCCAAGAAAGCGACCAACCCTCCGGTAGCTTTACGTCTTTTGGTATCTCTAACGCAGGACAAGAGTAAACAGGCTTGAGAGTAATTCTATAATCGGACATATACTGATTTTGTGTCCGTAACTTGTTGTTAGTTCTTATATTGGCATTCAAAATAGAGGTTGACAAGACATATCCGTATAAAAGTGTCCGTATATAATGAGTCGAAAAGGTCAGTCTATAACCCTGTCAATCTCTGATCGCGACAAAGCCGAGTTAGAAGCGATCGCTCTCGAACTCGGCATGATGTGGGGCGATCGCCCAAACATTTCTAAGCTGGTAGAAGCGATCGCCCGTCGCCAACTCCTCATCGGTCATAACAATGATTGGTCAGAAACGCGCATCAGAGCGCTAGAACAAGCGGTCAGTGCTTTGACCGACATGGGACAGATTGAACAAGCCCAAATTATTGCTAACTTGCTTCTCGAACGTAGCGAACTATCATTGCCTTTGCGACGAGACATAGAACGTTTCTTAGAGAATCTGCCTCCACCTTGGCGGTTGGAGATTGACCGCTATATCCGCCGGAACTCGCCGTTTCAAATGTCCTATGAAGATGCAGCTGGACGCTTATGGAACTTTACTGTCCGCTATGCTAAAGTTACCCCTCACGAAAAACGACAATATCTTGATTGCTGGTGTGAGGAGACGGAGGGAAACCTAGATATACCAAAACTGGCTCACAACTGGAGTCTACGTTTAGACCGCATCCAAGAAGCTGCGGTGATGCCTGTCGCGGGTAAGTGGCGGCTTGATTTGGATCGGGTAGATGTGGAAATGCACTTATCGGGTGGCTTGGCTTTTGCCTATAAAGCTAAACCTGAAGATATTGCTAATGACTGGTTAGCCGATAGACAGCGAGTGCGGCGAGTAGTTAGGAAAGTATCTAGTAGCTTCTGGTTTATCCGAGAAGTCATGCAGTATGCGCCAGACTGTGTGGTGGTGTCGCCGGAGTCCGTGCGCGAACAAGTGAAGCAGAAGCTGCGATCGCTCTTGGAACAGTACGATATGCAAATATAACTTTCACTTTAACCGCCGCCACACACCAATCGCGATCGCTACGACAAGCGTCAACAAAGCGATCGCTATTGGTGTATGCAGGTCAGCACTACTCCCGCCTTCTTTATCTGCCAAGCTATTCTGGGCAACTTGCTGCGTTGTCTGTTGACTAACTTTTGGCACCCCTGTCCCAGCTGCCACGGTGACGGTAAATTTTAGCTCAAACGGTTTAAAATCTGCCCCAGATGTTGGTGTTCCACTCAGTTGCAACTGATAAGCCCCAGGAGATGGGAAGACAACAGAAGCACCAGGAATCCCTTGATAACCTTCTGTTGAAATGGCTTTTAGTGGTGGTGAAAGTAACGGCGTTGTCTGTTGGGTGCGGGGTTGCGAGTATACGGACAATTTGCAATTACATTCTTGCAAAGGGATGACTTGACCGCCTTTGCGGGTAAGCGCCACCCAAGCTAGAGATGGTTCGCCAGCTTTGGGGTTGTCGTTGGGTTCGATGTGGAGAGTACCGCCCACATCCTCTGCTATCTGTACTTTATGGGCAGATGCGGGTGCGGTCAGCAAGGTTAGGAGTATTAGTAGTGTTTCCGCAATTGTTGGCAAGAACCTTTGATTCCGGCTGGGAATGCCTACTGTCAGGTGCCTCAATTCCTGGGTGTTAGCTATTTTAGGTGCCTTGCTTCCTCGTTCCCAGTCAGAGACTGGGAACGAGGAAGCGAGACTTTTATCGGGATTGGCTAGGGGGGACATATAATTTTTCTAGAGATAAAACTGACCAAATCCCACGGTAGCGCACCAGCAAAACCAAGAGCGTCACAACTCCCAGTAGCACTGTCAGTAGTTTGTTGCTCCAAATTTGTTCCATTCCGCCAAGGTAATGAGAACCAATTAGCACTGCATGAACTGCACACAGAAGAAAAGCTGGAAGGCTTAACAGATGAATTTGTCGCCAGCGTTTCCCCAAAAGCTGCTGCATCCGGTCAAAACTGGTGAGTGCAGCCGGAGTCATCAATACTAAAGCTACTGCTCCTGCACTCATTGCCAGTTGATGCGTCGGCAACATAAAAGGTATTGCCTGAAAATTCCAGTTCAGCGTATGCTCTAGCATATGTGCCGTATGAGCCAAAGCCAGCACGTATGCGCCTACTCCCAAGGCACGACGATAACGTAATGGGGCGCTAAAGAAGCGGCTGATGGGACGGGCAATCAGCGCTAAGATTAAACACAGCAATGCCGCGTGTCCAGTGTAATCTACCATTGTGTCGCCAGTCCGCAGCAACGCGATCGCTCCAATGGTAAGTGTCACCCAACCGCCCAACCGAAACAACTGACTGCGTTTATCAGCACTGACTCGGTTGGCAAAAACGCCGACACCGAGCATTATTGGTAGCGTTCCCAGTCCAAACGCCAACATAGTTGTCGCACCTTGAACAAGATTTCCGGTTTCAGCTGCCTTGATTTGGGCAGCATACAGGAAACCGCAGGGAATTAAACCCCAGACCAGTCCTAATAAAGCTGGTGTCAAAGAGTTAGATTTCAGCGACAGCTTCATCATCGCCCCACTGAGTCGATTGTGCAAGCCGCCTTCTTTGAGCGGGTGTAACACTGGCAGACGTGGCAGGAAATCTGGTTTTATTTGCACTAAGCCAAACCAAATCAGCATGATTCCGGTGAAAATAGCGATCGCTCTTCGCAAGTCACTCCCAATTCCCGCCAGCTGTCCCCCAGCAATTAGCATCGAACCCATACCGCCTAGCAACGCACCTGTCAAGGCATAACTTGCAATTCGTCCCAAGTTCAGCAAGATGTGAAAATAAAATTGTTGTCGCCAGTTTGCAGGAGTCTGTTGCTGATGTCCAAGGGAAAACGCCACGGTAAGAGGGCCACACATTCCCGCGCAGTGACCAAAACTCCCAAGGAATCCCAAAGCCATGATTAGCAACAAATCCAGCATTTTTAAATTATTAGTCCTTAGTCCGAACGGGCGGGACACCAGTGAATTCCCAATTCTCAGCAGTCAGTCTCCCTCAGTCGTTATTGTAGGACTGGAACGGGGACGGTGATAAAGGAATGGGAATTTAAGGTACAAAAAATGAGGAAATGGATATTTTCGGTGGTTTTGGCGCTGTTAGCGATCGCAGCAGTCTTAAGTAGCAGCAAATTTTTCCAGCCGCGTCCGGAGCCAGTAACTAAAAGCTCCGTGGAGAACATTAGCGAACCGCCGACTCGTTTCAACGTGGTGGTAGCATCTGAAGAACCAGTCAACGCTCCTGATGTAGACTCAAAGCGACTAATGGCGCACGTTCAGGCGTTGAACTATCAGCGGTATACACAACAAGAACGCGATCGCGCCAAAAATTACCTCACCCAATCCCTGCAAAAACTGGGATGGTCGCCAAATCTACAACAATTCGAGGGCGGCGTCAACATCCTTGCAACTCGCCAAGGCACCGATAAACAAGCCGGAACAATTATCGTAGCCGCCCACTACGACAGCGTTCCCGCCTCTCCTGGTGCCGATGACAATGCCAGCGGAGTTGCCGTAGTTCTGGAACTGGCGCGTCTTTTCGCCTCCCGTCCCACGCCCCGCACCTTGCAGCTAGTCTTCTTTGACCAGGAGGAGGCAGGACTCCGGGGAAGTATTGCCTTTACCACAAATAAAGCAAATTTGCAAAACCTGCACGGTGTCATCGTCATGGACATGGTAGGTTACGCTTGCTACACCGCAGGTTGTCAAAAATACCCCCCTGGATTACCTGTCACCCCTCCGACCGACAAAGGGGACTTTCTGGCGGTAGTTGGCGACATAGAACACTTGCCATTGTTAGATGTCTTTCAAAAACCGGGTAAGCCTGGTTTGCCAACCGTTGTGACGTTGCCAATTCCCCTGAAAGGAATGCTGACACCTGACGTTTTACGCAGCGATCATGCGCCATTCTGGTATCAGGGAGTAGGCGCGGTACTCGTCACTGATACGGCAAATCTGCGTACACCCCACTACCACCAGCCCAGCGATACCCCAGAAAATCTCGATCGCTCGTTTTTCCAAGGAGCCGCCCAGATTGTGATAAATACGACCACAGCGCTGCTGGAAAGCCGAGAACTTTTAAAGTCACCTCCATCAACCACTCCATAGTTAGTGAAAAAAGCAGCAATTGGCATTTCCTGATGCCGACTCTATTAAGGACTGTGCCTCTATAAGAACAGGAGTTACGCAGTTGGGCTGAAGATGGGGTAAAAGGAAGCAATGAATCCACCCAAATATACGGCTATTGAATACATTAACTTTCTGATGGCGACGCAAAAGGCATACAGCT
>NZ_JACJOY010000022.1:0-5247 GCF_014695815.1 Trichocoleus sp. FACHB-6 | reverse complement strand
GACTCTCTAAGGATTATGAAATTTTGCCGCAGACGTCGGAAGCTTTTATCTATATCGCAAACATTCGTTTGATGTTACGACGCTTAGCTTAGTACACTTCTCAGACATCCTCTTAGGGTGGCAGGACATTTTAGACAGAGCGACAGCTTTTAAAATTCACCAGGCTATTCCCAACTCCCAACTGGTTTTCTTCTTTTGTATGAATCATTACCGCCCCCTGACAGACTTGATATGAATGAGTAAGTACCTAAAATCGAGGACAATTAGCGATGTTGAAGGGCGAACGAGTAACGCTACGGGGTATACGGCGGGACGATCTACCGAAACTGTGCGAGTTTAACAATGATTTAGCCGTTGAATTGGCAGGTGGAGGCGATCCGCCGATTCCTCAATCCCTGGAACGGCTGCAAGCAGAGTTCGATCAAAATGCTGCTAAAGGTGGACGAGATGGCACTTGGTTTGCGATCGAGGCAGATGGCAAGTTCATTGGGCAGTGCGGCTTGGTTGGTTTTGATATATTTCAGGGGGTGGCGCGTGTCTGCGAATTAGGCATTGCAATTGGGGATAAGGAATATTGGGGACGTGGCTACGGTCGTGAAACGATCGCATTGCTGCTGGATTATGCGTTTCGATACTGGAATCTACATCGAGTTTGGTTGAGGACAAATTCAAGAAATGAACGCGCGATTCGCTGTTATCAATCCTGTGGATTTGTAGAAGAAGGTCGCCTCCGGGGTCACGAGTGGTATGACGGCAGCTATATTGATACGCTGTGCATGGGAATATTGCGGGAGGAGTGGGAGCATATTAAGAAACAAGACTGATTGCATCTAACGCAACTCCCCATTTGACAATTCTTTGAGAACGCTTGAAGCAAATTGTCCTTGAGAACGTTGTTTGGGCGAAGATGAGTTTATGAGTAAACCTATCAAAAGCCCGCCTGGACGCCCACGTAGCGAAAAATCTCATCAAGCGATTCTACAAGCAACTCTTGAGCTGCTAGCAGAAATGGGATATCAATCTATGAGCATCGAAGCGATCGCTGCACGCGCTAAAGTGGGCAAAACTACCATTTATCGGCGGTACAGTTCCAAAGAAGAACTGGTTGCAGACGCGATTGAAAGCCTCAGAGAGGAAATATTGATACTAGACACAGGCAGCCTCTGGGGAGATATTGATATCCTCATTGAGAATGCAGCGAAAATGGTACTCAGCCCCTTAGGTCGTCAAACTGTTGCCCTAATTATTAGTACAGCGTCTAGCAGTCCGACTTTTGCCCAAGTCTACTCGAAAAAATACCTACAACCGCGACGGCAAGCCTTTGGAGCCGTGCTGGAACGTGCTAAGGCTAGAAATGAAATCCACACAGATATAGAACCCGATTTAGTCTTCGACCTGATGAGCGGAGCAATGTTATATGCGATGGTCTTTCAACCCACTGATGAGACATTTGAGGCATATATTCGTCGTGCTTTGGAGCTTTGTCTCAAAGGTAATACTGTCTAAAATCGCATCGAGGCAGGTGTTCTGTATCGGTTAAGCTTTTCTGGAAGTTGCTCGACTTCCTTGGTGTCTCTATGACGCCAACCATAGATTTACCGCAAGAGCCACTAACTTTAACAACTCTGCTGACCAGCGCTTCCCGATTGCGATCGCATTATCATCTTCTGTATTTTTCGGATTTAATTCTCACTTGCTAATTTTTGTCGTAACTCCCGAATCGCAACGCTGGTATTGCGCTCGGAGGCAATTCGGAAACACTCTGTGATGAATGCTGAAACATTAATATTGGGAAAAAAGCGGCTACTGGTTACAACCGTGTAGCGATCGCTCTGCAATTGGTAAATCTGAAGCTGGTTCTTTTTATATAACCAAACTTCCGGCACTCGATAGGGCAGGTAGTCGTTTACATCAGTGTAGCTGGTTACATCTATCTCAATTACTAAATCGGGGGATGGTTCGATGCCCCAGTTGATTCGATCTTTCCCTGCAACATCTGCCCAGTTATCGATATAGAAGCAGTAGTCCGGTTCAATGCCGCTAATCTCTGGCAGTTCCATTGTGATTGGGGTAAACGCTTCGTAGTCCCGCCCTAAATGGTCTAGGAGAGCTATTACGACCATTGCAATAACGTGGGCTTCTCGTCCGTGTCGGGGTAGCGGTGACATTAACAGAATCTCTCCGGGTCGATACTTAATGCGCGGTATTGAGCGATCGCCTAGTTGTTCAGTTAGCGCTTGATAGTCCTGCCAACTACCGGGTAGCCGCACCACTGAGCCTGCGGGTAACTGGATTTTCTCTGGTGTGATAACTGCAAACATTGAACTTATACCTCCACCTCCACTCTAATCCTTGTATTGCACCTAGCCATCGTGTCGCAGCACAACAAAAATATTTTGCTCCAAAAAAGTATGGATCGTCTCATCAAAAATCTGACTAATCTTTTTATAAACTCATAAAAATTGATGTTAGAAAAATTTTGTAAAACTATCTGTCAGAAATGAATCGGTAATTCAGGCAACGTGAATATTCGAGTTTAGAGTAACAAGGCAAGTCAAAAGGGCGATGCGCTGAGGCGCTACCGCACTCTTTTGCTCCCAATCATTCCATTACTTCATCTGTCGCAGGTTCACCTGGATAGAAGACTTCTCTTAAAGTTTCCTCTAACGTATAAGGACATTCTTGGGGAAAGGTTGAAAACGGCAGGTTGGTTTCTCCTGATGCTAAATCCCTCCCGTTCTCATAAGCTTCCTGTAGAGCCTCATCAAGATAAGGCTTCAGACTAGGATTATCTCTTAGCAATTTTAGGCTCTCCCGCCGTTGTACTCGAATCGTTGCTAACCAACTACGGCTGCGTCGTTCTGGTTGATATTCCCATTTCAACAAATGCCCAATTAACACACTCAATCGATTTCGTAGTTCTGCACGTTGTTGTTTTCCCAACGATTCAATCTCCTCGATTAAATTGGGCAAGTCAAGCTGAGTCCATTGCTGCTGTTGGAGGAGGAGTGCTTGTTGCTGAGTCCAAGCGTAGAAGTCGGTTTCGTAGAGGTTCTGCATCAGGCTTCCTGCTGTCTGTTGGTTTTTTGGTGTTTGCATCGCGCCGTCAAAACCAGGAAATCGTTATCCCAATTTTAGAGCCACTGGCAAAAGCGCGATCGCGTTTTATCGTTCACCATGCGATCGCTTCCCACCAACTACCTCTTCGGTAATACTTTTTTTACTAAATAGCCCTACCTGTAGCCGCCGCTACGCTTGCTTTAAACTAGGCACACTAAGGTAATATGAACATCTGTAACGAAAACCTCGTCAGTTGGTAAAGAAATGTTTGTTCAACGACAGCCACGGGCAACATAAAACAAAGGATGTCAATTTTATGGTAAAACCAGTGGAAAATCAGTCTCCTCACAATGTAGTTATTGTCGGTGGCGGTTTTGGCGGACTATATGCAGCCAAAGCACTTGGTCGAGCTCCTGTCAATGTGACGCTAATCGATAAACGCAACTTTCATCTATTTCAACCACTCCTTTATCAAGTCGCCACGGGTACACTTTCCCCGGCTGATATTTCCTCCCCTCTCCGCGCTGTAGTCAGTGAAAACGAGAATACTAAAGTGATTATGGGAGAAGTGAAGGATATCGATCCAGAACAGCGAAAAATATTCCTGAGTGGGGAAGAATTAAATTACGATACTCTGATTGTTGCTACAGGTGTCAGTCATTTCTATTTTGGAAATGATCACTGGGAAACCGTAGCGCCTGGTTTGAAAACTATTGAAAATGCGCTGGAAATGCGGCGGCGCATTTTTATGGCGTTTGAAGCGGCGGAGAAAGAAACCGATCCGGAAAAACGGCGTTCCTGGTTGACATTTGTGATCGTTGGTGGTGGGCCAACAGGAGTAGAATTAGCGGGAGCGATCGCAGAATTAGCCTTCAGCACCCTCAAAAAAGATTTTCGCAACATCGACACCGCAGAAGCGAAAGTTTTGTTGCTGGAAGGAATGGATCGCATTTTGCCACCCTACGCACCAGACTTATCGGAAAAAGCCGAAAAATCCCTCAACAAATTGGGCGTAACTGTGCAAACAAAGACGCTAGTCACGAATATTGACAATAATATTGTCACCACAAAACAAGGAGATACAGTCGAAGAAATTCCCGCTAGAACAATTTTATGGGCTGCTGGGGTCAAAGCTTCGGCGATGGGAAAAGTTTTAGCAGAACGCGCAGGCGCTCAACTCGACCGTTCGGGGCGAGTAATCGTTGAAGCTGACCTGAGTCTAGCAGGACATCCCAATATTTTTGTTATTGGGGATTTAGCGAATTATACTCATCAAACCGGGAAACCATTACCCGGTGTAGCGCCTGTAGCGATGCAGCAAGGCGAGTATGTCGCCAACCTAATTAAACAGCAACTTGCTGGTTACAGTATGCTACCGTTCCAGTACATTGACCGAGGAAGTTTAGCAGTTATTGGACGTAATGCAGCGGTTGCAGACCTTGGTTTTGTGAAATTCTCTGGTGTAATCGCTTGGTTAATTTGGGTATTTATCCACATTTATTATCTCATTGAATTTGACAACAAACTGATAGTGCTGCTCCAGTGGGGCTGGAACTATTGGACGAAGAAACGCGGCGCACGTTTGATTACTGGTGAGGAATCAAGTGGACGAATAGCAGTTGACGCTAACGGTGATTTTTATGCGCCAGCGAAAAGCAAAGAAGCGGTGGAAGTTTAAACGCAAAGGTACGCTGATGTTAGCGCAGAGGTACAAGAGAGAAATAAAAACCCCCGGCGATGTTCGTAATCACGGCTGTATAAACTATCGTCCACCTGAGACGACTTTTCGACCCAGGCTTGACGAATAAAATTCTGTGTAGCCGCGAATTTTATTCGTCAAGCCTGGGCTTCTTTCTTGTACCTTTGCTTTTTAAAGCAATACCGTTTACATAAGGATAATTGTAGCGGCCAGTTTTTTCGGCTTACCACGAGATACTAAGCGCTCTTAAAAAGCTTTAATCGCCGGATTATGACTCATGGCAACAACAGCACCCATATAAAGAGTCGCTCGAACCAGGGCAAGACCACCATTAATCATCCGCTTACCTTTGTGTTGACCACTATCATGATTAGGCAGGGTAAGCTCATCTAATTTGGTATAAATTGT
The DNA here is from genome assembly GCF_014695815.1 of Trichocoleus sp. FACHB-6. Taxonomy (NCBI): domain Bacteria; kingdom Bacillati; phylum Cyanobacteriota; class Cyanophyceae; order Leptolyngbyales; family Trichocoleusaceae; genus Trichocoleus; species Trichocoleus sp. FACHB-6. The sequence continues at coordinate 80 of NZ_JACJOY010000022.1, read as the reverse complement.
ACTTGACAATAAATCTGGGGTCTGAGAAGTGAAAAAACAAGCAATGCGAGCGCCGGAAAATCTCCAGGAGTAGGCTGATA
>NZ_JACJOY010000021.1:0-120278 GCF_014695815.1 Trichocoleus sp. FACHB-6 | reverse complement strand
AGAACTTTAACTAATGCGACTGCCAAGGTTAATCTTTGTTTTATTCGCTTGATGATTAAGAGGCTTGCAGCACCTTCTTAGATATCAAACTTAGATGTCAAATGGGTTCTATAAATGAATGCCAAGAAACGCCAAGGTAAGCGCTCTAGTATCGGCAAGAAAATATAATTTTGACTTTGCGTTTCTTGGCGCTTACCTTAGCGTTACAAAATTACCTCTTTTCAATAACATTAGCCAAACTAGTGAGAAGGTAAATATCCTGAATCAACTTCTTCAGGAATCTGGTGACTAACCGTATCTGAATTTTGTTCAAGGATATGATGAATACCTTAGTGAATCAAACATTCTATTTCTGAGTGTTGCTCCAAGCAACAGTTGACATTTTGGTTTATTACTGATTCATGCTCCTCAATGACTGCGTAGTTATTAGAGGTTCAGCTGAGAACATAGACAATTAATTTTTGACGCAATTCAGGAATAGAGAAAGCTTTTTGATAGGGATGAGCGGTATAAGTCCCTAAAACTTTTTCAATTTCTTGAACTACCACTGGTAAGGTTAGATTGGCAATGGTTTTACTCATTCTCTAAACTCCTACAAATGAATAAAGGGGTTTTGTTCTCAAGTAAATTAAAATGGTATTTTCCAGAACAACCATGCAAGATGTGTTCTGGCTAGATTACCTAGCAGAAGCTTAAGTGCGATCGCTTACCCTAGACAAACCGTAATTGCCTTTATTGATGTTGCGTCTAATGGATAGGCATCGACTCCCTTACCCTCCAGTTTTGACACAATCATCAAAAAGATCACAAAACTTCACAAAAGTTATGTAACCTGTTACAAAGCATCAACTTCTTCTAGCTAAAAATTGTAAAGAAGCGAAGTTTTTTAGCTTAATTTAAGACTAATTCAAGCTAACACCTTGCAGAGTAGCGATATGCACACCTGTATTAGATATTCACAGGTTCCTGGTCGAATCTCCGCATTAACTCAACAAGAGCTTTTCTATCTGGCGGCTGTCCATCTTTGAGAAGTTCCGCCAAACCCTCGAAGTATTTCTCGCGAGATCCCGCCGGACAAAACATAATCAGCAGCTTCGCAGCTTGCGTTCCCCGGTTCGCGAAGGCGTGAGGCGTACCGCGAGGGACAAGCACAAACGCCCCCGCCTGACCTTGCACTGTCTGCTCCCCAACCAGAATTTCTACTTCGCCTTCTAAAACATAAAACATCTCCTCCATGTGGCGATGAAGATGTGGTTCGGGTGACGTTCCTCCAGGTGGTAGTGTCTGTTCAAACAGCCCCAAATGTCCGTCAGTATTTGTACCAACAGCTTTGAATGTCACTTGACTGTTGCCGATTGTGAGGTGGCTACCTTCTCCGGGCCCTAGGACAACCTCTTTGATAGGTAAAGACATCTGATTTTCCTCATTCATGAATCGTCGATATCATCAGCATAATCGGGTAAAAAACTAAGATTTAATTTGCCTAAAATTCTACAATTTGCCTAGTTTAAAACCCTCAAATGTCGTTGTGAAACCTTCACTTTCCGGCGACGCGCACATCAGCCCCACACTCACTGTTTCTATTTCAGTTAGGTACGCCATCCTGAGCATAGTGTACTGCTCGCCATCAAACGAATAATGCACCTCTACTGCTCCAGCTTTTCGCTTCACCCGTAGCCATATAGAGGCTGGGTTATGGGGCAAAGGTACCACAGACCAGTCGGAAAAATCTCGCGTGACAACAGCACTAACGTACTGTACGCCGTCCACAAATTCAACGCCACACTTTAACCAAGTGGTTTCATCCAAGCGAACCATGAGTCCGGCTTGGTCGTACAGGACTTGATACTGTCCGGTAACTTTGACTTGGGCGGTGAAATCTCCTGTGACTTGTTGGTAATAAAAGTTTCCATTGTCCCGGATAAAGCCGTAATGAGTCTTGCGCCAGAAATCTGTTTTGGCTCCTGAAGTAACGGTGACAATACCTTCTTGTTCATTCCATGATGGCGGTTCGTTGTACCATTTCATAGTTTCAATCTTTGTTTTGTTTCATTTTGTCAGATGCTGAATATAGAGAGTAGGCGGGTAAAATTGGCTAGTCTTGGGAATAGGCAATTTTAAGAAGGAATCTACGAGTATTAGTTATGAAATTTGTGTCAGATCCGCCCATCGCCGTCAAAATCCGCAAGATGAAGGAAAGGGTGCGGTGGCGAGATTCAAGTATTGTTGAGCGGGGAATCGATCAAACCCGGATGGTTTTAGACGATGGTGCGGACTCTCCAGAGTTCTCATTTTTGGTCGTGGGTGATAGCGGTTCTGGATCTCATCGGGGTCATAACCCGCAACGACAGATCGCAGAATTGATGGCGGAACATTGCCCTGAGAGCCGTTTCGTATTGCATACGGGCGACGTAATTTATCTGGTTGGCTCAAGCGAATTTTACCAGAAAAACTTTATTGAGCCTTACCGAGAGTTTCTGGTGGGCGGGGAGAAGCCAGAACAGATTGCTTATGACCAGATGGTTTTTAATATGCCATTTTTGCCCGTGCCTGGGAACCACGATTACTACGATCTGCCTCTTGTCTATGGATTGATTGCACAGACGACACTACCCCTGCGCCAGATGCTGAAGTCAAAATTGGATTTGGACGTTAGGTGGCACGGTTCGTATCAAGGTAATGCCTATGCACAGGCGTTCCTTGACTACTTGAAGGCGTTCAATAATCCGCAAGAGTTGCGCCGTCATTTGGATTGCCATTACACTGCCCAAACTGACACGGGGCGCTGTCTGCGTTATCAACCCGGAAGTTTTACCCGCTTACCTAATCGTTATTACACGTTCCGTAGTGGGGGGATTGATTTCTTCGCCCTTGACTCGAATACTTTTAACGATCCTGCGCCGCTTCCAGCGACAAAAGAGGGGAACGAGTATCGCCGCCAGTTGGAAAAGCGGCAAGATGAGTTGGAACAAGAAAAACAGCAAATCCTCGATACCATAGCTAATTTAAACCCTGAGCAACCGGACGATGCCGAACAGCTTGATGACTTGCACGCCAAGTTGGAGCAGGTTGACGAGGTAAAAATAGACATTGACAAACAATTAGCATCCAACCAAACAACGGTTACTGACTCCGAACAATTGGATTGGCTTAAGCAAAGATTGATTGAATCTTGGAATACAGCCGAGGTGCGCGGACGTGTGATTTATTTCCACCATCCCCCCTATGTTACGGAGGCGACGAAGTGGTATCAAGCGCAAACTTTGGCGATTCGCCATCGAATCCGCTTGGTACTTGATGGGGTGTTTGATGCAGTGGGAAAGCAGACAGAGGGTCGTCCGATTGTGGATCTGGTTTTGAATGGTCACGCTCACTGTTTGGAATATCTTCGCACGGGCGAGACGGGACACGCTGACTCTAACAGCAATTGGATTGTCTGTGGTGGTAGCGGTTATAGTCTCCGCCGCCAGAGGATTGAGGGGCCGGAATTGATGGAGACTTTTGGAGAGACTCGCCAAGTTGCGCGATCGCATCTTTTTGTCGGTCGCAATGGTCAAGGTTCGCAAAAGCGACGACCATACTCATTTTTGCGGATCGATGTCCTAGACGGTTGCCCACCTAAGTTTGTCGTCCGACCGTTTATCGCTGAGCGATTTAAGCGACAGTGGAACAATAGGAGCTTGGAACCTTTTGCGATTTGAAGTTTTGAAGCCTATATATTAGACCTCCTGCATGAATCATGAAGGATGTGCCAGTTCGTAGTTGAGCAAGCCAGCAATCAGATTTAAACGCAAACCGAAGCGTTGTCTGCGGTTGCGATAACAACCGGAAAAGATACGAAAAATCTTGAAGCGGCGAATGACGTGTTCGATTCGTACCCGCAGCCGCGCTAATGCAAGGGTTATGCTGCTTCTCTACCTTTGGCAGTGGTTGCTTACGGGGCTTCTTGGTGGGGATACAAGCTCCAGAATGACGCTGGGCAAATCCTTGATAACCTTGATCCGCTAAACACAATTGCGACTCAATAAAGGGTAATCGAGTTCGCTTAAGTAGTTTAAAATCATGGGTTTTGCCCGTGTCAACGGCTGTACAAATAATCTGTCCAGTTTCAAACTCCACCAACAGCTGTGCTTTCAGGGTATGGCACTTTTGCTTACCGGAGTAGTAGCGTTTCTGTTTTTTTTAGGGCGCTCAATCTCCATCTCGCCCACATCTACTACCATCACTTTCGACTCCCACCCCGGTTGGTAGAGCTGTCGCTGACTGGGCAATCGAAACTTACCGCACTTCACCAGCACGTTTTCCACCTTACGGACAATACGTCCTACTGTCGTTTCGTGCAACCCCCAACTTACCCCGATGTGAAACTGGCTGCGGTACTCACGCCAATATTCCAATGCCACGAGCAACTGATCTTCCACACTCAGCTTCGTCTGCCCACCGCGTTTTCCCCGGCGCTCAAGATGCGGACGCAACAACTCGACCATCTCGCAATATGTTTGACGGCTCACCCCAGACAATCGCTTAAACTCAGGATTTGATAGAGTTTCCAACTCGCTATCCCTCTTCTGTCACTTTCCGGAGAGAGAAAATAGGAAACAAGCAAAATTATCCAGAAGCGTAAAAGGGTTTAAATTGATTCATTGCATTAATTAAATGATTGAAACCCAAAAATAAATCGGAATTAGGAAAAATATTTAGCCAAGGATAAACTAACCAAAATAATAAGAGCGCTTGGACAATTAGACGAAGATTATTTAAAGTATTCTTCCATCCAGAATCATGATTCCATTGTTTATGATTAGAAAAATCGACCGAATTAGTTTGTTTGATTTTTGGGGTAATTTCACTCGATTGATTGACAGCTAAAAAAGCTGGGGAATTTAAGCTAATCATTGTGTAAACACAAAAAATAATCTCCCACCACCTCTCAATATGTTGGAAATTAGTAAATCGATAATCTGTCCAGCCTAATTCTTGCTTGCACTGCCGAAATCCATATTCTACCCATGTCCTTAATCCATATAGGTCACCTAAAGTTTTCTTGAGATTCCCTTGAAGATTCGTCATGACAAATGAAGTAGAATTTTCCGGCATTGTTTCTGGGTCAGTAGTTATTTCCCAGTACGTTATGGCTCTTCTTTTACCATAAACTATTTCTCGAATGTATCTGGTTTCTGATTTTTTATTACTAAATGTTCTCTCAAATTTGCACCACTTATTAGCTCTTACCCTCTGATTAGCTGGCAGCCAGACACCATGATTACTTCTAATTGCTACAACATACGCTAATTCAGATTCATTCAGTTTTTTAATAAATTCGCTACTTTCACCATATAAACTATCAGCTAGTACCCGTTCAATATTAAAGCCTTCATTAATTAATTCTGTAATAATTTCTGACGCTAACTCTATTTTGTTTTTATATTTATCTCCTTCTTTTAGCGTTCCCTTGGGTTTAAATATTTTTAAACTTAATGGAAATGTTATATTTTCATAAACTCCATAAGCGTTGACTGACACTATTCCATTATCTATTTTTCCGACACTCCCTAGATATTGTCTGGCTACATAATCTGTCTTTTTACCTTTCTTCCTATCTCCCGTTTCATCTATTACTACGGTTATCGCCTTTCCCTTTAAGGCTCTCTTTAACTTATTTAATCTTCGGCTTTTTAATTTCTTTACTGACCAATCTGAATAGGCAAGAAAATGATGTAATGACTGTGCCGAGTTTATACTTACTACTTTGGCTATTTCTGGTAATGATTTTCTTTTTATTTCTGATATTATTCCTAAATGTAAATACTTTAAGTATTCATAATTTCTGACTTCTTTGAACAGGTCTTTATACTCTGCACAATATTCATCTATTATTGCCACTGTTGGCTGGGCATCCCTTGGCAAATGTTTCCGGATTTGTAATTCTACATCCATTGCTCTATCTACCTTGTAGAGTTTTTTCTTTTCATTCTTCTACTTATAATACCCGGAGAGTGACAGAAGAGGGATATATCCCATGTCTGCATTTTCCAGCCAATTCCTCACTCGGACTCTACTCTACTTCGAGTCACTCTCGTCGTGAACTGTCACACTACATTACTATTCGTGCAGGAGGTCTATTGCTTTGTTGGAGAACCTACTTGCTTAACTCCCCGGAATCCCTATTGAGCCTTAAATTTTAATTAGGCTTTTGCAGGAGGATTTCGCTATATCCTGCGGATTAGCGCCGGGATGAATAGCAGGTGGTGACAATTCTATCTATGACCAATGCAATCAGCGAGGGAATATATAGATGAGGTTTTTGAGTATCCGGGGCCCAGGACTTTCTGCCTTTGCTGCGATTCTGGCACGAAAAAGCCAAAAAATTGCGATGTGGCAAAAAATCCGGATTGTCGAGGCTTATTCAACGGAAATTTATATTTCTTTCCAGCTGATTTAATCTCCTATGGGTTTGCCGCAAGCGATCGCTGATGACGAGTCCGGATTTGGCGGTCTTGCGACTTGTGTTGTCATCGTGTCTGTCGCTAGGCTAGATGTGGCTTTTGGCGTTACTCTCAGCTACAGGGGAGCGATCGCCTGCGTGACGATCTGCATTCGCGAATGCAAATGTGCAACAGAATGTCAACCAGGTTCGTCATCTCTGCAATAGTCAACAAATTACTCACTTTCTCCAAAATTATCTAGCTTTGTGCAAATATATTTAACGTAGCGTAGGCTTCTACCGTGCTACAAAAAAGGTGATTGTGCAATTATACCAATTCGCTTTTTCACCATTACACCCTTCTCCTTAGCGCCCAATTTACCCTTGGGATTAGGGGTATCTGAGGTGTATTATCACGAAAAAAATTGGTATTTGATGTACTAAAGAGTTTTTAGATAATATTGAAATCCGCAAACATCTTCTCAAAGCTGGAGTTTAAATTTGACACCGCAAAATCTAAATTTTTATGATCCTGATGAGCGTCCCTGGCCCAATCCTCGTCTCAATTGTGCCACCATAATTGGACATACTACCACCACCAGCGTCCGCCTGTGGTTCCGAGCTTCTGAACCTGGAAATTACTGGCTAGTTGTTTCTCCCCATCCCATACCAACTAACGGCATCCCGCAAATAATCACTGATGAAAATTCACTCCGGTTGCAATTAACTACCTTACATCTTAACCAAGACATTCCCACTGCTAAAATTGTCTCACTTCAACTAGAACAAGAGCATGACTTAACGGGTGTAGTAGACCTAGAAAATCTCCAACCCGACACCCGGTATTACTACGCCTTAATTCACCCCAACCGAGAAAAACCTTGGGAACTAGGAACTGAAAAAAAACTATCATTTCAAACATTCCCAGAACATCCCACAGAAGTCAACTTTGGGATGTACAGTTGCCATATGCCCTACGACGAACATAAGCTGATAAATCTGGAAATGTGGGAGACTTTTTATAAAAAGTTATCTGATGCTAACGCTCGTTTTATTATCGGTACTGGCGACCAAGTATATGTAGATGGAGAAGGTGCTAAACAATTAAATGTATGGGATTGGCTGAAAAAAGTAAAACAGCACAAACCCTCTCGAAATGACATGATTTCCTGGTATCGAGACATTTACCGGGGTTACTGGGGAATACCCGAAGTCCAGCAACTTTTTCAAAGTTTTCCCATGTATATGATTTGGGATGACCATGAAATCATGGATGGCTGGGGTTCTTATACGCGCAACGAATTAGCAGCGCAGTTAGACACCTCATGGCAATTGCGAAATACCAGCGAACATCTGCGACTGGTGAATGAAATGTTTCAAGCTGCAAAGCAAGTTTATTACGAATACGAACATTCTCATAACCCGCCTACCGACCCTAGCATTGACCAATTTGATTATCAGTTTAATTGCGGCTTTTCTACTTTTTATGTATTAGATATGAGGGCGCATCACGATTACAATCGTCAAGAATTTCGTCTTTTAGGTGTTGAACAATGGAATCGCTTTGAAACTTGGATAAATTCACACTATAACTCTGAATCACGCATCTTATTTATTGTGTCACCAGTGCCAGTAGTTCACTTTAATAGTTTTATAGTCAACAGCTTAGATATCCCTTATTGGAAATATACCGATGATTTTAGAGATCATTGGGAGCATGACTCTAACTGGACGGAACGGAATCTTTTTTTAGGGAAAGTGTTTGAATGGTCGCAAAAAACAAAGCAAATGGCGGTATTTTTAAGCGGTGATGTTCACATGGGCGCAGCTTTTAAGCTATCTCATGAACAATTTCCTGCTGCCAGAGTGTTTCAGCTTACCTCCAGTGGCATCGCCTATGCAGGTTTAGGCAAATTTGGTTTAAAAGTTTTAGAAAACCTGGTTAAAGATCAAGGTTGCCTTGGGGATAATAAAGACAATGTTCCCTATAAATTTCAGAATTTATATTTATGCCTAAGGAATAATTTCAGCATTATTCGCGTCAAACAAATGGCTGACGGTGAACTATCTGTTATCTACGATTTGTTTAGTAGTGATAAAGATAATGCAAAGATCGAAAACAAACGGATTGAGTTAATCTAAGTAGAATACATCAATCCTAAACAGGTAAAAATAGTCATCAATCTAAATCGATAATTCTTCAATGAAGCCGTATATCTGCTTAAATCTCCCTGTGCATCTGCTACCGGGGGAGGAGAATAAATTTTTTAGAAACCGTTTTTTAACTCTTTAAAAAGTCGGGAACACGTCTTTTATTTTTTAGGCTTTAGCGAAAATATCTTTATCTGCTACTTTCAAATCGCTAAGGCAAAGGTTAAACACCTATCAAGGCTAAGCTTGTATAGCTTTGGTGTGAGAGAGTTTAACCAGAATTGAGCAGTATCGCCAATCTGAAACGGCCTTTATAAACCAACTTGAAGACATTATGCAAAGCACAATTGCAAAACTGTTCGTGTGGTAAAAGCAGTCTCGCGGGGAATGTAGATACAGTCTATTGCAATTAAAAAGGCGCAAAGAAAATTAAATCAAGCGCATCAAAATAGCAATGCTATGAGTGCGTATAAATAAAATATTCCATAAGACAGATGAAGATTTGTTGGTTGCAGCTTATATACGAGCGCAATCAAATCAGGTAGACACATACTTGCTTTTTAAAGTTAGCTGTGACATACTCCAATTTAAGTTAAATACAGTATCTTGACCGGATTACCGTAGATTATGCTAAAAGACTCTCAAGGGCTTGAAGTGACTACCAACTCCCCGGATGCGATCGCAGCCATCAATCACTTTGTAGATCAGTCACTCAGCTACGGCAATGATGCGGAAGCAATCCTGCAAGGAATTGCCGCAGATCCAACCTGCGTTATCGCCAATGCTCATGCAGCAGCGCATTACCTCTCGCTGGAAAGTGCAGAAGCTAAAAATCAAGCAGCACCCTATCTGCAAGCAGCTAAAAAGTACCTCTCGCAGGCGAATGAGCGTGAGAAGCTTTATGTTTATGGGATTTCAGCTTGGGCTAGCGGGGATATAGATCGAGCGATCGCTTACCATGAGGAAATTGCCGAAAAGTTTCCCCGCGACATTGCTTCTGTTCAGAGAGGACAGTATCACTACTTCTATTTGGGAGACAAAGAAGGGCTGCTAAATATTGCTGAAAAAGTTTTTTTTAGCAATCGCGAAAATCATTATTTATACGGGATGATTGCCTTCGGTTTAGAACAGTGCCATCGCCTGAAAGAAGCTGAAGAATGGGGGCGAAAGGCGACAGAAATGAACCGTCACGATCCTTGGGCGCATCATGCAGTAGCTCATGTGATGGAAACGCAGGGGCGACTGGATGAAGGAATTGCTTGGATGGAAAACCTCTCTGATACCTGGGAGAACTGCAACTCACTTTTGTACACGCATAATTGGTGGCACATTGCCCTTTACTATCTAGAAAAAGAAGAAATAAAGAAAGTATTGAAACTCTACGATACTCACATTTGGGGTCGTGCCTGGAAAGAATCGTCAAAAGACCAAGTGGGTGCTATTTCGCTGCTGTTGCGGTTGGAATTAAGAGGAGTAGATGTGGGCGATCGCTGGCAAAATATTGCTCCTTACCTCGCCCCCAGAATTCACGAACACGCCTTACCTTTTCAAGATTTGCATTATGTTTACGCTTTAGCACGAGCAGGCCAAAATGACCAAGTGACCAAAATGCTCTTAAGTATGCAAGCTTACGCCAAAGCTGCTAAACCCTTTATAAAACGGACGTGGGATGAAGTAGTATTGCCAGCAGCGCGAGGCATGGTTGCTCATGCTAGAACAGATTGCCACAGAGCGATCGCGCAACTAGGATCAACTTTACCGCGCTTGTATGAAATTGGCGGCTCCCATGCTCAACGTGAACTATTTGAGCAAGTTTTTCTCGATGCGTGGCTGCGTACTGAGCAGAATCATGAGGCACTTCAGTTGGTGGAACAGCCCCTTGCAGCCTGTAATAATCTTCACTCAGATAAGCGTAAACTGACATTAAATGTCAACAATCTGGAGCTAACGATTAAGGTGGATCGCGCAGTACATCGCCCTGAAAAAGCATCACAGTCCTATTAATCTCTATTGGTTAGCGCTTACACTAAGCTAATAGAAATGTTAATAAATCTGAGTTGCTTAATCACGTAGTTAGAGTCTTGGCAATTACAAAATCTTTTCACTCTCTTGAGCCGATTATTTGGTAACCTGCGCGTACAGCAGCATCATAAATCCTGCCAATTGGAGCATAATCTTCCGACTGCACAGCAACGTAGGACTGTATTTGCGCCCGATTCATGGCAGATTGCAATTCTGTATCTGGCTGTAGTAGCGCAGATTCTAGCGCATTTATCAAAGCTGTACTCAGCCGCTGCGATACAACTACGGGAGGCATCGGACATGGCCCAATTGACTCGATTATCCGTAAATGATCGGACAATTCCGGCGAATCGCGCAGTTCTTGTTCTAACACAGTGCTGTCGATCGACGAACAATCAGCCAGTCCGTCAACAACTAATCGAATAGAACGTTGATGCGAACCAGATTGGATTACCTTGCCGAAAAAGCTACTATATCCACCCTGTAAAAGTCGATAGCGCAACAAGTTGTAGCCGCTGTTTGAACCCGGCTCGTTGTAGCACAATATTTTTCCTGCCAGATCCTCAAAACTTTTCAGGTTACTCTCAGCATTGACGATGATATCCGAGAAGTAAACTGCCTGATTTTGATAGCGGCTACCCCCCATCACTGGCGCAACTAAAGCCTTGAGTTGACCGGGAACGATGCTGTCAAGCTGCACAAAAGGCAAACCACAAATAAAAGCAATGTCCAGTTTATCTTGCAGCATCACCGGATCTGCAAGCGGATCGTACTCGCTTTGCACAATCTGCGATTCTACACCCAATACTCCCCCCAAATATGCCCCAACTGCTTCGTAGAACCAGAACATATTGGGAGCTAGGTAAGACACTAAGCTGAGTTTGTCTGGTTGGCTGGTTGATTTTCTGTCCAATTGAGGGATACTCCGGTTTTGGCTATTAAATCTACAGTTTGTCTATCGGAATATAGTATATTAGTAAAAATCTCTGAAATCCACCCCCACAACTCTCGGTTGGCTGTAATTTCAACATTGGATTACTCTAATGACCGCCTCTTTGCGTTTATTTTCTAGTCCTGCTCAACTCAAGCAACGAAAATTTGCTCGCCGCTCTCTACTGCCCTTAGAGCAGGATTATCTTTGGAAAATCGAGTCTGGGGTGGTTCGCACCTTAACCTGGCTCGAAGACGATACGCCCATCACTCTCGGTGTATGGGGGACAGGGGATATTGCTGGTAAGGTTTTATCAAAAGCTGAGGCTTATCAAATTGAATGTCTCACACTTGTAGAAGCAACCCTCTTGCCCGTTAACGATTGGCAACAAACTGCCCAGTTGACAATCCAGCACATCCAACAATTTCAAGAATTTATGGAAATTCTCCACAGTAAATCGGTGGATGCCGCACTTTTACGCCTTTTGAGTTGGCTGGCAAAAAAGTTTGGTCGTGAAATTGAGCAAGGACAACTGATCGATTTACGATTGACTCATCAGGAAATTGCTGAAATCATCGGTGCTACCAGAGTCACCGTGACGCGACTGCTGAATGAGTTTGAGAAGCGGGGTATTATTCAACGTTTGCCTCAGCACTTCATTCTTCTGCACGAGCAACAACCGTTCTGGCATTACGAAATCTAATCAGGAGCGTAGAAAAGGATTAAGTCATCTACCATGTTTACCTTTACAGCGGCTTGCAGTCGAATGAAGTACAGGCTATGTGGAGAGATACCCGACTTCTTGGAGAAGTCGGGTATCTGTCTACCTCACTCACAAGCGACAGTGCTTTATGCTGGTGATCATGTACTATCTCGCTTCTAGAATTTTAGATTTTGAAGTGATTTTTGGGGACATCGATTTTTTCCAAGAATTGCATAATTTTGAATGATAAATCTCAGACAGTTTAGATAAAAAGTTAGGGTGAGCAGTGACTAATACAGCTGCAAATACACACAGCAAAGGGCGACAGAATTCCTCGCGGGTGCGGGATCATTTGGCAAATGAGCGCACATACCTAGCATGGATGCGGACAGCGATCGCGCTGATGGGTTTTGGTGTTGTTATCGTGCGTCTACGCTACTTCCAACCTCCCCAAATACCTCATCTCGGCACTGGTTGGAAGTTGGGTTTAATCTTCTCCCTCGTGGGTTTGATGACAGTGTTACTCTCAACTTGGCACTATTTCACTATCCGCGATGCCATTGATGATGACACCTACGAACCGACAGGCCGTTGGGTAGTTGTGTTCAGCCTGGCGATTACACTTTTGGGTGCTGGGGTTATATATTTCGTTTTCACAGTTCCCTTTAACCCAACGAATTCTTTTACGCTTGAGTAATGGCAACAATTAGCTTTTCGCTTTTTATATAGCAATTCTATTTGATTTGTGAAAACTACCTTTTTTTGACGAACTGCTGAGGAGGCTCCAGAACACAGAAAAAAGAGAATTTCATAAATGGATTAGGATTTATATACTATTAAGCCTAGTTAATTTGGGAAAAATAATTTGTGGAGAATGGGTAATTGTTTGCAATTACCCATTTGCCGCGCTCCAACCTAATTCACAACTCAAATCGGATTGCTATATTTCGAGTGGGCGCGATCGCTGTCAATTCATGATTCCCAGTTTAGCGAACAGAGGCAGCCTCCAAGTGTTCTAGTTCTTGGAATAATGGCGTACTTAGGTAACGTTCGCCATAACTCGGTTGCACCATTACAATCAAACGGCCTTCATTCTCTACACGTCTTCCAATCTGAATTGCCGCACTTAAAGCTGCTCCTGTAGAGATACCTGAGAGCAACCCCTCTTCCCTAGCCAGCCGCCGACTGTAATACATCGCCTCCTCATCCGAGACGGTGACAATTTCATCAATCAGCTCTTTTCGCAGAACTTCCGGGATAAACCCAGCCCCAATTCCTTGAATCTTGTGACCTCCCGGCTTACCTCCAGAGAGAACGCGACTGGTGATTGGTTCCACAGCAACGGCCTGAAAACTCGGTTTTCGCTGTTTAATTACCTCAGCAACACCAGTAATTGTGCCACCAGTACCAACCCCAGATACCAGAATATCCACTTCACCATCAGTATCAGCCCAAATTTCCTCGGCTGTTGTTTCGGCGTGGATTTGGGGATTGGCTGGGTTGCGAAACTGTTGCGGCATATAAGAATTAGGTGTTGTCGCTGCAATTTCTTCGGCACGAGCGATCGCGCCCCTCATCCCTTCAGCTCCAGGTGTTAGTTCCAGTTTGGCACCATATGCTTTTAGCATTCTCTGCCGTTCCAGGCTCATCGTATCTGGCATTGCCAAAATCAAAGGGTAGCCTTTAGCCGCCGCCACCATCGCTAAGGCAATGCCAGTATTTCCTGAAGTTGGTTCAATTAAAACCGTTTTACCAGGTTGAATTAGCCCCGCTTCCTCAGCTTTTTGAATCATGCTTACACCGATGCGGTCTTTAACAGAACCCGCTGGGTTCATACTCTCCAGCTTCACGACGATTCTCGCTAGACACCCTTGTTCTTGGGGTAGTCGATTCAGCTGAACCAGAGGCGTATTCCCAACCAATTCCGTGACATTATTAGCAATTCGCATTTTCCACTCCTTAAAGCTTCATGTCCGATATCTGCCCTGAGTGCGATCGCAACCTCCGTAGTTTTCTGCACTACGATCTGCCAAAACTCGTGAGCCTATAAATAGCTTTTTTCCTTCACTACGGTTATCCGCTGTGCTTTATGTATTTTAACCTCAACAATATCCGGTTTCCCGATAGATTTTTAGGTCTTTACATATCTTTTTGCTCTTTAACCCTTATTGTGCGCGAGCTATAGACAAAAATGAATAAACTCCAGTAATCGTACCAGTTAGCCGTAGATTGTAAATATCTGAGAAGGTAATGGTGCCAATACGGTTCGGTTAAGTATGTTCATCCCTCGAAGATCCCCCCAACGGCCCCCTCTGTCTCGCCCGAAGATTTGGGGAATTCGCTACACCCGTTCTTTTGGGGGTTGCACAATTAAGCAAAAAGGATGCTAGTTGGCTCAATTCTGAGAGTCTGCCAGATATAGAAGTTTAAGTTATTTGGGTTTTGTTTGAGCGGATTCAATCTCTAGAGTAAGAAATTGAGAATCTGAAAGCGCCAAGAAGTGTATACAGTAGCATACCCTTAAAAAAGAGAGAGTATGTCTTATCAAAAGCCTCTAATCGACTCATTTTCGATGTGTTATATCACAAGGTTGCCTGGTGATCTCAATAGCGATCGCTCTTGTTTCTTAAATGCTGCAAAAAGTTCCGCATTCTGGAGAATAACTCCAGCTTGATTATTAAATATTTGCATATATTTTTGATCGCTCTCGTCAAAACTAGCCTGGAAATAATCGGGCGCTTCCCCTCCATCCGCCGGGTCATATTCGGGAAAATCGCCCAGTTTCCTTTTATTAACTAATTGAGTCACACCAATCAAATCACCATCGGGACTGAAGACTGGCATACATAATAAGCTACAAGTGCGATAACCCGTCTGATGATCGGTCTTTTTTGCTGTATCCGAATCCGGGCGAGAATATAAGTCGAAAGGAATATTCAAAGGCTCTCCGGATTCAGCAACTTTGCCAGCATAACCTTGTCCTACTTTTACTCGGAATTCCTTTACAGAACCATCGTCAAAAGGAATCTGCGTCCACAATTCACCAGCCTTTTGATCTAAAATCCACAAAGTACTACGGTCGGCATTCATCAGTTTCTTGGCTGCTTCCATGACCCGCTTGAGAATTTCTTCCAGCTCCAAACTGCTTTGATTCACAGAACGAGCTGCGGCCATTAGTGCGGCTGCCACTCGTTGTCCCCTAGCTGTTTTATGATAAGAGCGGAAGCTTTCTAAAATCATTTGAATCATCGGGGCATTTTCCGCAAATCGTTCTTCATCTGCTTCCGTAAAGCCCTGTTGATCGATTCTTTCTGCTAAGGATGCAGTCCGGTCGCCAAACCGCTTTAATTTGTTAAGTAACTGAATAACTGCGACTAAATTACCCTGCTCATTTAAGAGCGGCAACGCTAACATTGTATAAGTACGATAGCCATTTTTTTTGTCTTGCTCTTTGGCTGCATCAGAGCGAGGATCGTCATAGAAATCAAAGGGAATATTGATAACTTCTTTACGGGTTGCTACCTCGCCCACAATTCCTTTATTGGCAGGTATGCGAATTTCTAAAGAACCATCTCCATCTGCTTCGGCAATAATTGACCAGAATTCATTTTTATCTTCATCTAATAGAAAGATACTCGTGCGATCGGCACTCAAAGACTTGCCCGTTTTTAGAGTAATCGAACGCAAGGTGCTATCCAAAATATCATCGAAGCCCTGGTTATCCATGACACTATTTAGCATCGCCAGAGTTTGACTCACCACATTTTTTTGCTGAGATTCTGCCTCTTTTTTGACGCTGGCAAATTTCTGGGCGTTTTGCAGAGCAACCCCCGCTTGAGAGTTAAAAATCTGCATATATTTTTCACTATTTCCGTCAAAACTAGCCTTGAAGCATTCGGGGGCTTCAGGCCAATTATCCGGGTTATATTCTGGAAACACACCTAGTTTCTTTTTATTCACTAATTGGGTGACACCTAATAATTCCCCATCAGGACTGAAAACGGGCATACAGAGTAAACTACAAGTGCGATAACCCGTCTTTTGATCAGTTTTTTTGGCTGTTTCCGAATCAGGGTGATCGTACAGATCGAAGGGAAGATTTAAAGTTTCTCCCGATGCGGCAACTTTGCCAGCAAAACCTTGCCCTACTTTGACTCGCAATTCTTGAAAAGAACCGTCCTCAAAAAGAATTTTTGTCCATAGTTCATTTGCCTCTCGATCTATTAACCAAAGCGTGCTGCGGTCGGCATTCATCAGTTTTTTTGCCGCATCCATAACTCGACCCAGGACTTCTTCAGAATCGAGGCTGCTTTGAGAGAGCGATCGCGTTGCTTCTGTGAGTGCTTCTGAGGCTTGTAGCCTTTGGGCTAATTTGTAACAATACTGGCATCTTTCCAAAATTCGACGAATTGCCGGAGCATAGTCAGCAAACTGTTTTTGATCGGCTTCTGTGAAGCCGTATTTATCAATTCTTTCTGCTAAGCGAGCTTGCGGATTATTCGGCTGCTTTAACTTATTTAGTAATTGGACTACTGCAACTAAATCTCCCTGCTCATTTAATAATGGTAAAATTAACTCGTTGTAGGTGCGATATCCCTTATTGTTGTCTGGCTCGTCCGCTTCCAAATCAGCCGGCTCGTCGCAAAAGCTAAAGGGAGTGCTGACAAATTTTTTGAAATAAGTTAACCGTCCTTTCGTTTCTTTATTTGACAAAATTTGAAGTTCGGGATGATTTCCGTCTTCATGTCTAGCGATAATTGACCAAAGTTCACTTTTTTCTTCATCTATAAAGAAAATTGTTGTGCGATCTACGCTCAGTAGTTCGCCCATTTTAAAGGTAATAGAACCTAATATTTCTGAAAGAATATCATTAAATGTCTTGCCTTCCATCACGCTAAGCATAGATAGAAGTTTTTGTTCTTGCGTGGCAACAATTTGCATAAAGTCGGCGTGCATATCCGCTAATGCCTTGTTCACCCATCTCTCGTTAAAGACAGAGGCATAAATGCGGTTACAAACCTTTAACTTCCCTTGCCGCTTGACAATTGCTCCTGAGAGTAGCAATTCAATTTGTTCTGAACTTTGGTCAAATGCTAATTCATCTCGTTGCAAAATTAACTGATAGATATCCAGTAGCGCACGGCTTCGCTGTCCAATTCGGAGAATGCGATCGCGTATCGTCTTTAGATGCGGTGGTTCATCCATCGCTTCCCAACTCTCGATGATACGCGATCGCACTAATTTCTCAACCCAATCTGGAATTTCGTTAATGGGTAATAAGTTTTTCTCTGCTTGTTGGAGGACTAATTTGCAAAGTTTTTGGGTAAGAAAAGGCTGTCCTCCCGTCCAATCTAATACCGCTTTAAGCACTTCTTGAGGATTGCTAATTTTCCCTGCTAAACCCTCCGCTAAAAGCTGCGCTTCGTGTAATTGAAAACCATATAATTCAACCGCCCGACCGATATTAAAAGGAGTCCGGTTTTTGTCTTGCATCAAATCAGAGGGACTCGCCACCCCCAGTAAGGCAAAAGTTAGACGTTCGTATTCATTGCAGGCGCGGATAAACGCAAAAAAGTCATCAGTCTTAAAATTTAAGCTGAGAACGTTATCAATTTCGTCGATAAAAATAACAATTTTCTGGCTGACTGATGTTAGCAGCACTTGTTCGATAAATTCACTCAAGCGCTGCACCGGAGGAAGAAAAGCGCGATCGCGCAACCAACTCTGTAAGTTAATCTTGTCTGAAAGCTGGAAACTTGTCACCAAACGCCGCATCACCCCTGCATACCACTGATCCGGCGTAATATCTTGGCTACCAATTTTCGTCAAGTCTACTGCTGCACAGGCGAATCCTTCTGCTTGCAACTTGTGCATCGTTTGCACCCGCAAGCTAGTTTTCCCCATCTGCCGAGAATTCAGCACATAACAAAACTCCCCCGCCTTCAGTCCTTCATATAAGTCAAAATCTGCCTGTCGCACTACATAAGTGGGAGCATCAAGCGGTAAATGTCCACCCACTTTATAGTTATAGGCTGAATTTGGCTCTTGGGTCATAAGGGGTTCTGATTGGGTAGAAAACACCATGCTTCTGATAAATGAGTTTTTTGTGAGTAATTAATAACTTATCTATACTTTTAGCGAACAGTGCGATAGCGTTAGCCTCGCGCCGACCTGTCGCTTCGCTCACAATCTCCTCATCACCGTACCCCTTTCTTCTATATCACTTAAATAAATCGACTTTTCAATTGCTACGCGATATTTAGGACGAAGATAGGGTGCTATGGCAATGAAGATCGCGATAATTAACCGATGATGTACCTCAGCCCACAATTCAGGATTTTCTAAATATGGATCTACCCCTGGAAATGGAGAAGGCATTGTCTCACCTATAGTAATAATTTGGTCAAATTCGTTTTAATATCTAAAATTTTCCCAAGCGATCGCTAAAATATTGCCGATACAAATCGAAGCGCGGCGTGACATAATTTCCCTGCAACTGTACCAGTCCCATGCTGTGCAGTTTAAATGCTGGCACTGATTCTAATTCTACGGGTGTGTCCGCTGTCACTACTTTAGCGAAAGCAGCTGCTAACTCTGAATGTTGTTGCAGATTCCACAAATGTCTTCGCAAATGGTCATCGTAAAGTCCCGCCTCTGTCGGAGCAGTTTCCAAAAATTGCTCCAACGTAATCGTCTGTTGAGCGATATGATAAAGCGCCAATCTTACTAAATAAGGATGTCCACCTACTAACGTCATCAATTGCTCAACCTGCGTTGCATCCCAATTCAGCCCATGACGCTCAGTTAAATCTTGCACCTGTTCCGGGCTAAAATCTGGTAACTCAATCGGCAACCCTACATTAAACGGCGATTGATTGACATTAAGGGGGATATAAACTTCCGTTGAGTGTACCACCACCAGACGCAGTTGTTGCCAGCGATCGCTATCGCCACCACCATATCCAGCTTCCTCATACCAAGCACGTAGCAACCCAAAAAAATCATCGGCAATTTTCGGATATTGAAAAACCCGATCCACCTCATCCAAACCTAACACCAGTGGACTCTCGTTTCCTGACAACAAACAATCTTCAAAATAAGCAGTACAATTATCCTTACTGCCATAAGTATCAGACCAATAATCATCAACTTGATGCGGTAGCCGCAGCTTTCGAGAAATTCTCGCGCAAAACCACTTTAATAGTTGGTTCAAATTTGTAAAAACTGCCGTATCTGCGTGTTGAAAACTCAACGGAACTGTGCGATATCCCTGCTCTTGTGCCTGATACAAGATTCTCGCCATTAGGGAAGTTTTCCCCATCTGTCTCGGTGCTTTAATCCTAATCAGCGCCCCTGGTTGCAAAATTTCTTTGTAACATTGAGCTTCATAGGGAACTCGTTCCACATAAAAAGCCGAAGCCAAACGTACTTGACCGCTTGGTAACTCTGGTTCTGCTACTGGTAAAGGAGAGGGAATTTTGGATTTTGAAGCGATTTTTGGGGAGATTGATTCTTCCCAAAACATCGCGTTATTTTGGATTGTAGAGATGTTGTATGCAATGTCTCTATACTTTGCCAATCTCCCATCCCCCCAATCCCCCTTACTTGCTAAAAGGTTCAGGACTTCTTGCACAAGAGTTGCAGTATCAGCCGGGGATTCCCATTCAAGTTGCCCTATCCCCTGCAAATAGCCGCGTAAATCGTGGTTTAAAGACGAATTTAAGGGACAATTAACGCGAATAGGTAGCACAATTGGCTTATGGTGAATAAACCGCAACTCTTTAGCCAGTCGTAACTCTTCGAGTGCCATTTCACTAACCGCAGCTTGGGGAGAAAGTAGCAACAAAAAATAGTCGCAGTGTTGCAATTCGATATCAATGCGATCTAGCGAGTTTTCTGGTAAATCAGAGGACTTAGACAAATTATTTGCGTCTACAGTAGCCATAAATGCTGTGTGTCCAGCAGCATTTATAGCTTCATAAAACTGAGCCGCAAGGCTCCGCCCAGGCTCAACAGCAGAATAGGAAATAAAGACTCTTAAATTACACGCTGCTTCTTGTGGGGGTGATTTTTGGTCAAGAATTATTGGCGCTTCTGTAGATTGTGGCTGCTGCTTAATGGCGCGTTCTATCGCTCCTTTAAAGTTTTTTTTTGTAACCTTTTCATCTAAGGCATTTGACAGCTTTTTCCATAACTTATAGCCAACATCTTTTTCTATATACTGAGGGTGAAGAGGGTAAATATCTTCATAAGTTTTACCTTCCCAAGACCCTGTAAATACTTGCCGTTCGAGGTCATTTAGGTATTTTCCCGTAGTAGCACAAATTAAGCTATCTGTAAACTCTAATGCCTCTTTAACATCCATAGGTTGTGTAAATTTTTGTTTGAAAAAATCAAGTATTTTTTCAAAGTTTAACTAAGTAATAGTCTATATTATACAAAATGCAACTGTTCCAGTCTGTAGATGTTCCGTCTTGGAAGACAGGCAAAATGCTTGCCATGATTAGGATAGCAGGCAAGAGTATCGCTCCCCAGCCTGGAAGAAAAATCTCTTTTCTTCCTCTCTCCCTGTCTTTCTGTTTTCCCTGTACCCTATGTATCATACATTCCCGATAGAAGAGAGTTTTTACGGAGTTTTTCTGAGATTTCCTGGGGTTTTCGGCAGCTAGAAGGGCATATTAGAGAGCGATCGCGTACTTTGCACATAAGAATACGCGATCGCGCATGGTTACTTGTCGTCAGCTCAACCTAGAAAAAATACTCAAAATTTATGAGCTTTCCTGGTTGCTATCTAATGAAACATAAGTGAAACTACTGATATAAGTTTCTAATTCACCCGGTTTTACTTTTAGAAATAATACATAATTAATATAATGTATTTATCCAAATAATTATGATTATCAAATTAGAATTGTCACAACTGACTTCATTAATTTAATTTATTACTTCGCAGAATTTTTGTCAGGGGAATAGAGATGTTTAATCCCACCACAGTGATGATTGATACCTTCGTTGAATGCCTGCGAGCTGGCTACCGCCGCACTTACGGCGGACTCAAACCAGACTACGCCGACATCATCGCGTGGGCTGGAAACATGGCGCTGGAAAACATTGCCAACAGCGATGCCCTTTATCACAACGTCGAACACACAATTTACGTCACATTAGTGGGACAGGAAATTTTGCGGGGGAAGCAAATTCGCGAAGGTAGAGTGTACTGCGAAGATTGGTTGCACGCCATCATTTCTTTGTTGTGCCACGATATCGGGTACGTTAAAGGCGTTTGTCTGGCAGACCGAAACAGTGAAAGACTGTATGCCACAGGTGTAAACGGTACAATGGTTTCCCTACCTCCAGGTTTAACCGATGCCAGCCTCACACCTTACCATGTGGATCGGGGAAAACAGTTTATTGAAGAGCGCTTTGGCGGTCACAAACTAATTGATGCCGAAGTGATTAAGCGCAATATCGAATTAACCCGTTTTCCTGTGCCAGCAGACGAAGATCATCAAGACACAACAAACTTTCCTGGATTAATTCGCGCCGCCGATTTAATCGGGCAAATGAGCGATCCGCGCTACTTGCAAAAAATTAGTGCCTTGTTCTACGAATTTGAAGAAACAGGAGTGAACAAAGACTTAGGCTACCGCAACCCAGGCGACTTGCGGAGAAACTACCCAAAGTTTTATTGGAATGTTGTTTTTCCCTACATTCAAACAGGGTTGGATTTCTTGGACGTGACGCAAGAGGGAAAGCAGATTTTGGCGAACCTCTACGCGAACGTGTTTCGGGTCGAGTACGAATCCCCCGTAGCTCACAAGCGTTAAGCGATCGCTCATCCTACCACTTCTCGTTCCTAGGTCAGAGAAGGGAATGCTATATAAGTGAGGTGGTCGTCTTCACTTCTATAAAAAATCAGTTTGATGCACTACACCCTGACTCCTCCACGCCAGTCACCACAAGGGTTAGGAAAATACGCAAGGCGCTGGCTTTCTAACCCACCAAGTGCAAACGAAGCGGCTGGGGGTTAAGTTCTGTGGGGAAACACAAAAGAAAAGATGTCAACAGATGTCTCTATAAGGCAGAATCATCATTGAGATGACAGCACCTGCGACTTAATATTCGGCTACCGCAATTAGTAAACATCCTTTAAAGAATAAAGCTATGCCAACTGCACAGGCACCCAACGATACAGATAATCTCGACGAAAGACAACTCCTCAAAACCCTAGCAGCTGTAAAAAAAGGTGACTTTTCTGTTCGGATGCCTATCGACCAGACTGGCATAGCCGGGAAAATAGCCGATACCCTCAACGATGTGATTGAGCTGAACCAGAGGATGGCAGCCGAATTAGAGCGAATTAGCACCATTGTTGGGAAAGAAGGCAAAATCTCCGAACGTGCCTCCTTGGGAAACGCAGGCGGTTCCTGGGAGAAGAGTGTTGAATCGGTCAATACACTGATTACAGATTTAGTTCAACCTACAGCTGAAACTGCTCGTGTGATCCGGGCAGTTGCCAATGGCGACCTATCTCAGAGAATAGCGACGGAAATTGAAAACAGACCCCTCAAGGGTGAATTTCTCCAAACCGCGGAAGTCGTCAACACGATGGTAGATCAGCTTTCGTCCTTCGCCTCGGAAGTAACGCGGGTGGCGCGTGAGGTGGGGACAGAAGGTAAGCTGGGCGTTCAAGCAGAAGTTAAGGGCGTTGCCGGAACTTGGAAGGATTTAACCGACAACGTAAACTTAATGGCAGGTAACTTGACAGCGCAGGTGCGGAATATTGCCGAAGTTACCACAGCTGTTGCTAACGGCGACCTTTCCAAGAAAATCACCGTAGATGTGAAAGGGGAAATTTTAGAACTGAAAAACACCGTCAACGTCATGGTGGATCAGCTAAACTCCTTTGCCTCGGAAGTGACACGGGTGGCGCGAGAAGTAGGAACGGAAGGTAAATTAGGCGGTCAGGCACAAGTTAGAGGTGTAGCCGGAACCTGGAAGGATCTGACGGACTCGGTGAACCTAATGGCGGGTAACTTGACAGCGCAGGTGCGGAACATTGCCGAAGTTACCACGGCTGTTGCTAATGGCGACTTGTCGAAGAAAATTACCGTAGATGTCAAAGGCGAGATTTTGGATTTGAAAGACACCATCAACGTGATGGTGGATCAGTTGAATTCCTTTGCTAGTGAAGTAACGCGGGTAGCGCGTGAGGTAGGTGCAGACGGGAAACTAGGCGGTCAGGCAGAAGTGCGCGGGGTGGCGGGAACTTGGAAGGACTTGACCGACAGCGTGAACTTCATGGCGGGAAGTTTGACAGCGCAGGTGCGGAACATTGCCGAAGTTACTACAGCTGTTGCTAATGGCGACTTGTCTAAGAAAATCACCGTAGATGTCAAAGGCGAAATTTTGGAGTTGAAAAACACCGTTAATACGATGGTGGATCAACTCAATTCCTTTGCTTCGGAAGTAACGCGGGTGGCGCGAGAGGTGGGAACTGAAGGTAAGTTAGGCGTACAAGCCGAAGTTGGTGGAGTCGCTGGCACCTGGAAGGATCTTACCGACTCTGTAAACTTGATGGCGGGTAACTTGACAGCGCAGGTGCGGAATATTGCCGAAGTTACCACAGCTGTTGCTAATGGCGACCTTTCTAAGAAAATTACTGTAGATGTCAAAGGTGAAATTTTAGAGCTGAAAAACACCGTTAACATCATGGTGGATCAGCTTTCGTCCTTTGCCTCGGAAGTAACGCGGGTGGCGCGAGAGGTAGGCGCAGACGGGAAGCTGGGAGGTCAAGCTGAAGTCAAGGGCGTAGCAGGAACTTGGAAGGACTTGACCGACAGCGTGAACTTCATGGCGGGAAGTTTGACAGCGCAAGTGCGGAACATCGCCGAAGTTACCACAGCTGTTGCTAATGGCGACCTTTCTAAGAAAATTACCGTCGATGTGCGCGGGGAAATTCTGGAGTTGAAAAATACCGTCAATACGATGGTGGATCAACTCAATTCCTTTGCTTCGGAAGTCACCAGGGTGGCGCGAGAGGTGGGAACGGAAGGTAAGTTAGGCGTACAAGCCGAAGTGCGCGGCGTGGCGGGAACTTGGAAGGACTTGACCGACAGTGTTAACTCGATGGCGGGGAACTTGACGGCGCAGGTGCGGAATATTGCGGAAGTTACCACAGCTGTTGCGAATGGGGACTTGTCCAAGAAAATTACTGTAGATGTCAAAGGCGAAATTTTAGAGCTGAAAAACACCATTAATATCATGGTGGATCAGCTTTCGTCTTTTGCCTCGGAAGTAACCAGAGTGGCGCGAGAGGTGGGTTCGGAAGGTAAGCTGGGCGTACAAGCAGAAGTGCGCGGGGTGGCAGGAACTTGGAAAGACTTGACCGACAGCGTGAACTCGATGGCGGGGAACCTGACGGAACAAGTGCGAAATATTGCGGAAGTGGCGACGGCGATCGCTAACGGCGACCTCTCTAAAAAAATCACTGTCCAAGTTAAAGGCGAAATTCTAGAACTGAAAAACACCATTAATATCATGGTGGATCAGCTTTCGTCTTTTGCCTCGGAAGTCACTAGGGTTGCCCGTGAGGTGGGTTCAGAAGGTAAACTGGGTGTCCAAGCTGATGTCCGGGGTGTAGCGGGAACCTGGAAAGATTTAACCGACAGCGTGAACTTCATGGCGGGAAGTTTGACAGCGCAAGTGCGGAACATCGCCGCCGTCACGACGGCGGTAGCTAACGGCGACCTGTCGAAGAAAATCACCGTAGATGTCAAAGGTGAAATTTTGGAGTTGAAAAACACCGTCAACACGATGGTGGATCAACTCAATTCCTTCGCCTCGGAAGTAACCAGAGTGGCGCGAGAGGTGGGAACTGAAGGTAAGTTAGGTGTACAAGCAGAAGTGCGCGGGGTAGCGGGAACTTGGAAGGACTTGACCGACAGTGTGAACTTCATGGCGGGAAGTTTGACAGCGCAGGTGCGAAATATTGCCGAAGTTACTACAGCTGTTGCTAATGGCGACCTATCCAAAAAAATTACCGTAGATGTCAAAGGCGAAATTTTAGAGTTGAAAAACACTATTAATACAATGGTGGATCAACTCAACTCTTTTGCTAGTGAAGTGACGCGGGTTGCCCGCGAAGTCGGTTCGGAAGGTAAATTAGGAGTACAAGCTTACGTCCGGGGTGTTGCTGGAACTTGGAAAGATTTAACCGACAACGTAAACTCAATGGCGGGTAACTTGACAGCGCAAGTGCGAAATATTGCCGAAGTTACCAAAGCTGTTGCTAACGGCGACCTTTCCAAGAAAATCACTGTTGATGTCAAAGGCGAGATTTTGGATCTCAAAGACACGATCAACGTGATGGTGGATCAGCTTTCGTCCTTCGCCTCAGAAGTGACCAGAGTGGCGCGTGAGGTGGGAACGGAAGGGAAATTAGGCGGTCAAGCAGAGGTGCGCGGCGTTGCTGGAACCTGGAAAGACTTAACCGACAACGTAAACTCAATGGCGGGTAACTTAACTGCACAGGTGCGCGGTATTGCCAAAGTCGTGACTGCGGTAGCCAATGGCGACTTGAAGCGAAAACTGATGCTGGAGGCGAAGGGAGAAATTGAAACCTTAGCTGATACGATCAACGAGATGATCGACACCCTAGCAACCTTTGCTGAGCAAGTTACCACCGTGGCGCGTGAGGTGGGAATCGAAGGTAAACTGGGAGGTCAGGCGAAGGTTCCAGGGGCTGCTGGCACTTGGCGGGCGCTGACAGACAACGTGAACGAACTAGCGGCGAATCTGACAACCCAGATCCGGACAATTGCTGAAATTGCTACCGCCGTGACTAAGGGAGATTTGACCCGCACGATTAACGTCCAAGCGGAAGGCGAGGTAGCAGTCCTCAAAGATAATATCAACCAGATGATCGCTAACCTGCGGGAGACTACGCAGAAAAATACTGAGCAAGATTGGTTGAAGACCAACTTAGCCAAGTTTACCCGAATGTTACAAGGTCAGCGAGATTTGGAGACAGTCTCCAAACTGATTTTGTCGGAACTCGCACCTCTGGTTTCCGCGCAACACGGCGTATTTTACTTGATGGAAGGATCTATCGACCATCAGATATATCTAAAACTCCTGAGTACCTACGCCTACCGGGAACGCAAGCATCTAGCAAATCGTTTCCATCTGGGTGAAGGTTTGGTGGGACAATGCGCCATAGAAAAAGAACGGATTCTGCTCACCGAAGTACCAGACAATTACATCAAGATTAGCTCTGGCTTAGGGGAATCTACTCCGATTAATGTCGTCGTTTTACCAGTTTTGTTTGAAGGACAAGTTACAGCAGTTATTGAACTTGCCTCTTTCCGAAGATTTAGCGAAATTCACCTGACTTTCTTCGATCAACTCACCGAAAGTATCGCCATTGTGTTGAACACGATCGCTGCTTCGATGAGAACAGAAGAATTGCTCAAACAATCGCAATCTCTGGCAGAAGAACTGCAAACTCAGCAAAAAGAACTAACTGATACTAATAAGCGACTGGAACAACAAGCGAAATCGCTGCAAGCATCGGAAGAACTGCTGAAAAGACAGCAGGAACAGTTGCAACAAACTAATGAGGAATTGGAAGAGCGATCGCGCTTGTTGGCACGCCAAAACCGAGAAGTTGAACGCAAAAATCAGGAGATTGAACAAGCAAGGCAGTCTGTGGAGGAGAAAGCTGAACAACTGGCGCTTACTTCCAAATATAAATCAGAGTTTCTGGCAAATATGTCCCACGAACTGCGGACACCACTCAATAGTTTGTTGATATTAGCCAGACTGCTTTCTGATAACAGTGACGGCAACTTGACAGGCAAGCAAGTCGAATATAGCCGTACAATTCATTCAGCAGGTACTGATTTATTAGGTCTGATTAATGACATTCTGGATCTGGCAAAAATTGAATCTGGAACTATGTCAGTTGATGTTGACCAGATGTTATTTGCCGAATTGCGAAGCCAGATGGAACGCACCTTCGGGCAAGTAGCCCACGACAAAGGACTCAACTTTGTCTTAGACTTTGAGTCAGCTCTGCCAAGGGCGATGTATACCGACGCGAAACGTTTACAACAAGTCCTGAAAAATCTGCTTTCCAATGCCTTTAAATTTACCGACAGAGGGGAAGTACGATTGCAAGTGCAGGTGGCGACAGGTGGATGGAGTAAAGACCAAGTAGAATTAAACCGCGCTCAAGCTGTGATCGCTTTTGCAGTCAGGGATACGGGCATTGGCATTGAACCGGGTAAGCAGAAAATAATTTTTGAGGCGTTTCAGCAAGCTGATGGCACCACCAGCCGCAAATACGGCGGTACCGGACTAGGCTTATCTATCAGCCGAGAAATTGCCCGACTGCTGGGCGGAGAAATTCGCCTGGTAAGCAGCCCTGGTCAGGGAAGCACGTTTACTCTATATTTACCCCAAACTTACCACGGCAACGCAGAAGACGGCAGCAGTACGAGTGGGCAGGCGCCAGCTATTATGCATAACTCAGCGCCAAGTCGGATTTCAGTGCCTGCCATACCAGCAAGCCCGATTCCCCCAGCCTCGTCTCCACAGGACGGTTCTATTGTCTCTAACCCAATGCCTATTGACGAAGGCAGGGGTTATGTGCAATCGCCGTCAGCGATCGCTGATGACCGAGAGAATATTGAACAAGGCGATCGCATCCTGCTGATCATCGAAGATGACGTCAACTTTGCGCGGATCATGTTAGATATGGCACGAGAGCAAGGTTTTAAAGGCCTGGTGGCGTTGCGAAGCGATACAGGTCTGGCAATGGTGCGACACTATCAGCCAGACGCGATTATGCTGGATATCCGGTTGCCAATCATGGATGGCTGGACGGTGCTAGACCGTTTGAAGCACGATCCGGCAACTCGGCACATCCCGGTACATATCCTCTCCGTTGAGGAAGGACAACAGCGCAGTTTGCAACAGGGAGCGATCGCTTATCTGAAAAAACCTGTGTCCAGCGAAGCCATAACGAAGGCGCTGACTGAAATTAAAGGTTTTGTTGAGCGTCCAGTTAAGAACTTGCTCGTCGTAGAAGACGACGAAAATCAACGCCACAGCATTGTAGAGCTAATCGGCAACAGCGATGTTGTTACAACTGCTGTGGGTACGGGTGAGGAAGCGTTGGAAACCTTGAGAAACGGACACTTTGACTGTCTGGTTCTGGATTTGGGATTGCCCGACATGACTGGCTTTGAACTGATTGAACGGATTAAGCAGGAGCCAAACATGAATCGGCTGCCAATCATTGTTTATACAGGGAGAGAGCTTACCAGGGCGCAAGAAACCGAACTCAAGCGCATCGCAGATACAATTATCATCAAAGACGTGCGATCGCCGGAACGTCTCCTTAATGAAACTGCTTTGTTCTTGCACCGAGTCCAGGCAAACTTGCCTCAAACCAAGCGCCAAATGCTCGAACAGTTGCATCAGAACGATCCCGTACTTGCTGGCAAAAAAGTCCTGATTGTAGACGACGATGTGCGTAACATCTTTGCTTTGACAAGTATGCTAGAGCAGCAGCAAATGCAGGTTTTGTATGCTGAAAACGGCAGAGATGGTATTGCTAAGTTGCAAGAAACCCCCGACATTGATATCGTTCTCATGGACGTGATGATGCCGGAAATGGACGGTTACGAGACGATGAAAGCCATTCGCGAGATCGCTGAATTCGCATCGCTACCCATGATCGCCCTCACCGCCAAAGCCATGAAAGGCGATCGCGAGAAGTGTATCGAAGCAGGGGCCTCTGACTACATCACCAAACCTGTCGATACTGAGCAATTACTTTCGCTGCTGCGAGTTTGGCTCTATCGCTAAGGGACTAGCAATTAGATTATGTTTGCCCACTCATATCCACCAATTCCCGAATGGTGGATATAAGTGGGCAAACTACTATTGCTAAGGGATTAGGGATTAGGGAAGATCCCTATTTTCTAGGAGTCTGCCATACTTACTTTAATAATTTCGAGAAAGTCGTCTTAACAACAACTTTCTCGAATTCCTGGTATTTATAAAAATAAAGGAGGTGGAATATTAGCCTTATGCAACTTGCTGATCGCCTTGTTTCCATGAAAAAAACTGAACTCGAAGACATAGAAATTCAGTTGCTATTAGAAGGTGTATATCTGTATTACGGTTTTGATTTTAGAAATTATGCTCCAGCCTCACTCAAACGCCGTATTTGGAACACCATTCAAGAGGAGGAGTTAACTAGCGTATCCGCACTTCAGGAAAAGGTACTCCACGATCCAGAATGTATGGAGAGATTTCTGCTCAATCTCTCCGTCAATGTTACAGCTATGTTTCGCGACCCCACCTTTTATCTAGCATTTAGACACAAAGTTGTACCGCTATTGCGAACCTATCCATTTATTCGGATTTGGTGTGCAGGATGTTCCACTGGCGAAGAAGTCTATTCTATGGCAATTCTGCTGCAAGAAGAAGGTCTTTATCATCGGTGTCGAATCTACGCTACCGACATGAACGAAATGGTATTAAGAAAAGCTAAAGTTGGGATTTTCCCGCTGCAAATGATGCAAGAATATACTCAGCAATATATTAATGCTGGCGGTAAAAAGTCTTTTTCTGAGTATTACACTGCCGCTTATGAGAGCGCTATTTTTAGCTCCTCTCTGAAGGAAAATGTCATCTTTTCCCAACATAATCTGGCTATTGATAGTTCTTTCAATGAATTTAATGTTATATTGTGCCGAAATGTTCTAATTTATTTTAATCAATTGCTTCAAGAGCGGGTTCACAATCTTTTGTATGAGAGCCTCGGTAGATTTGGAATCTTGGGATTAGGACGGCAAGAATCACTCAAAGCAACTCCTCATGAAAAACACTATGAAGAGTTGGAAGGGAATGAGAAACTTTACAGACGGATACGGTAAAAAGGCAAAAGTATTTGCCTTTTTATTTCTCGTTCCCAGTCTCTGGCTGGGAATGAAACTATAGGAGGTTCAGCCTCCCTCTGCGGACAGAAATTATAGTATAAAGAAAAGTTGCGGCAACTGCCGCAACTTTAACATTCCCAGTTAGAAAACTGGAACTCAGAGACGAGAAAAGAGTTATGGCAGTTGAAATTGTCGTCATCGGTACGTCGTTGGGTGGTTTAGATGCCCTCAGCTGCCTTCTAGCAGGTCTGCCAAAAAATTTCCCCTGTGCTGTGGTTGTGGCACAACACCGCCACAAAGACCCCAACAACGCCTTGTGCAGCATTTTACAGCAATATAGTCCTCTGCCGCTTACAGAGGCGGAAGATAAACAAGAAATTCAGCCAAGAAGGGTATATTTGGCTCCCGCCGATTATCATTTGCTGGTGGAAGCAGGTCACTTTGCTCTCTCCACTGAGGCTCCTGTCAGCCATGCAAGACCGTCTATTGATGTATTGTTCGAGTCAGCAGCTGATGCTTATAGCGATCGCGTTATCGGGGTGATTTTGACGGGGGCGAGTCGGGATGGTGTTTGGGGACTGCTGAAAATCAAAGCACACGGCGGATTAGCTATAGTTCAAGATCCAGAAACAGCAGAAAGTCGTATTATGCCAGAAGCAGCGATCGCATCTGTAGAGGTAGACTGGATTTTGCAGATACACGACATTGCCCCGTGTTTAATCAAACTTTGTCAACCAGCAGTCCAGTGAATAGCAGGCTTGCTACACCTAAAGTATCAGGGCGTTGCATTTAAAAATGTAGAACTATAAAACTCTTATTTCTACATTCTGGATTCCTGTGCCTGAAGTTTGTAACCTTGGATAGTGGTATCCAATGCTAAATACTGCCAGTCTCAGAAGAACCCCGATTTGATCAATTCCGCCTTTGTTTAAAGCACCGCTATAAAATGCAGCCCAAAGATAAAGTTAATGTCCTTTTAGTGGACGATCATCCAGAAAATCTGTTGGCTTTAGAGGCAATACTGGGCAGTCTCGGCCAAAATTTGGTAAGAGCCACATCGGGCGAACAAGCCTTGAGGTGCCTGCTAAATCAAGATTTTGCTGTGATTTTGCTCGATGTCCAGATGCCAGGAATGGATGGATTTGAGACAGCGACGTTGATTAGACAACGCCCATCGTCGCGCTACACCCCCATTATTTTCCTGACAGCATTCAGCACCAGCGACAGTTTTGTGTTTAAAGGTTATTCACTGGGTGCGGTGGACTACCTGCTGAAGCCTCTAGAGCCGGAAATATTATTATCTAAGGTGGCGGTGTTTGTTGACCTGTTCAAAAAGACAGAGGAGGTAAAACGACAAGCTACACAACTTGCAGCCGTCAATGCAAACCTGAGAAAAAGTGAAGAGCAATTTCGTTCTTTGAGTGCCTGCTCGCCTGTTGGTATTTTCTTAACAGATATCGAAGGTAACTGTACCTACACCAACCCACGCTACCAAGCTATTTATGGCATCACCCTTGAAGAGAGTTTAGGAGAAGGTTGGGCTGCCGCAATTCATCCCGATGACCGCGAGGCGGTCTTTAGCACTTGGTATACCTGCGCCAATGAAGGCAGGGAATACTCGGACGAGTTTCGCGTACAACCGCCTCATGAGGACATAGTGCGTTGGGTTAATGCCCGCTCATCCCCAATGCTCTCCGCTCAAGGCGAACTTATCGGTTATGTTGGCACAGTAGAAGACATCACCGAGCGCAAAGCCGCAGAAGAAGCACGCGCTCAAATTATCCGCGAACAGGTGGCACGACAGGAAGCAGAGGCGGCAAACCGGGTAAAAGACGAGTTCCTAGCAACCCTTTCCCACGAACTCCGCACCCCCCTGAACTCAATGCTGGGCTGGACGCAGCTGCTCCGGAGTCGGAAATTTGATGAAAAGACTACGGCTCGTGCTTTGGAAACGATTGAGCGCAACGCGAAGTTGCAGGCGCAACTCATCGAGGATATTTTGGATGTCTCGCGGATTATTCGAGGCAAACTGAATCTAAATATTTGCCAAGTCAACCTGATACCAATTGTTGAGGCGGCGATAGATACGTTGCGTCTGGCAGCTGTTGATAAGGAGATTCAACTAGATTTTGTAATGGATTCCTCTTTAAAGGAGACGGACAATTTATCGATAACACCCCTGATTGTCTCCGGCGATCCAAGCCGCTTGCAGCAAGTTGTCTGGAATCTTCTCTCGAATGCGATTAAGTTCACACCTGCTGGAGGACGTGTCGAAGTTGAACTGTCAGTCGTCAGGAAAGAGTTGTTAAGTTGGAATGTGAAAACACCAACAGACAGCTATGCCCAAATTAAGGTAAGCGACACCGGCGTTGGCATTAGCGCAGACTTTCTACCGTATATTTTTGATCGCTTCCGTCAGGCTGATAGCACAACAACAAGGCGATATGGCGGTCTGGGACTGGGTTTGGCGATTGTCCGCCACTTGGTGGAACTGCAAGGCGGTACTGTCTTTGCCCAGAGTGAAGGAGAGGATCAGGGGGCGACGTTTATTGTAAATCTGCCACTCCCTGGAAGTAGGGAAGTTGTTTCGGAAAATAAGAGAGGCTTGGGAGATCAGGAAGTTACCTTGTCCCCCACTCCTAATTGCGAGCATCCGATAACCCCATCGTCCCATCACTCCCTCACAGGATTGCAGGTGCTGGTGGTGGATGACGATACTGACACTCGCGATTTTCTGACTACAGTGCTAGAAGAATATCAGATGCAAGTGACGGCTGTAGGATCGGTGCAGGAGGCACTCCTGGCACTTGAACATTTGAAACCAGATGTACTGGTGAGCGATATTGGGATGCCGATGGAGGACGGTTATGGGTTGATCCGCAAAGTCAGATCCTTGGAGGCAGAAGGTGGGGAGACGATTCCAGCGATCGCTCTGTCTGGGTATGCTAAGGGTGAAGAGCGATCGCGATCGCTAGAAGCTGGCTTTCAGACGCATCTACCTAAACCAGTGCAGCCAGCTGAATTAATTGCAATGGTTGCCCAACTTGCCCAAAGAGAAAATATCTCGGATTTGGAGCGCTCGGAGACTAATACTTAATTAGGTTTTTTGCTAATAGCTAATGGCATTTAACAATTAGCCATTAGCTATTAGCAAATTGCCTTTTTAAAACCTTCCGCTTCTGTTGAAATAAACCCGCTCTAGTTCATTCAAGTCTCGGCGCAACATTGCCCAGTCGCTTTCAGCCTGACCGCCCAAACGTCGGCGCTGCATGAAAGTATTTATTTGATATGCGCTAGTTAGCACTTGCTGCACATCAGCGGTAGCAGTTTGACGATTGTTGTAGCGATCGCGCAGCCGATTTGTCGCACTTTCAAAATCTTTGGCATACTGGTTAATTTGGTCTTCTCGGTTAGAACCATCCAGACGAGTGCGGTCTAGTGCTTGGTCAAGGCTACTGCGAAACCGATTGGCGTTTCTTTCTATGTTGTTTACCAGTTGCTGCACTTGCCCATTGTACGAGCGGCTATCGCCTCCTGGTGTGGTCGTTCCTGGGGCGATGCGATCTAGTTGCACCAAGTCGCGACGCAGACTCGCCCACTCGCGTTCAGCTTCACCTCCCAAACGTCTGCGCTGCATAAATTCATCTATTCTAGCTGCCCTATTTAGCACTTCCCGAACATCACTAGAAACAACTTGTCGTCTGTTGTAGCGATCGCGCAGCCGATTTGTCGCTTCTTCAAAATTTCTGATGTACTCGTTGATGTTATCTTCTCTGCTGGAACCATCCAGACGGGTGCGATCTAGCGCTTGGTCGATGACACGGCGAAAACTATCTGTTCTCGTTTCTATCCGCTCTAAAAGTTGCTCAATTTGCCCGTAGTAGCGGCGATCAAGGCTTTGCGCCTGTACCTGTTGGGGAATTATAGTAGGGCTGGCAATGGCAACGAGGAGCGCTGTTAAAAGAACTGGTTTGAATCTGTTGAGCATTCTCTTTACCTCGAAGTTTAAAATTTGCTGCTTTACTTTTCAAAGAGCCTAATAAAAGCAAAACTATCCCCTTAGGGGATACCTACGAAAGGAGATTTACTCGCATCAGTTCGCCATGCCTTCTCTCCTGTTGGAGGTACTGCTTTACCCGTTAGCGCTTTAATTTTTGCTTCCGATTGGCGCTGCTGTTGGAGAATTCCTTTTGCTTGCAGTTCTGCCAAATTCTGAGACGCTTTTCTAGAGCAGTATGTTCCTTCAGATAGATAGAGAATCGCCCAATTCCTTTTATCTAATACTCGCCGTTCCCCAGGCAAATCCGGCAAAAAATCACCACAAATTTTGTGCTGGTCTACAAGGGCGCTTTCGGTTCAAGCAATGCCTTCAGGAAGGTACTCGGCTGGAATTGGGCGATCGCTGCGCTCCTCGTCCCATAATAGGGAGATAACCAACCAGCGATCGCCATTTTTGAGCAGTTGAATACTATTGATGCCACGCGCCAGGGGTTTCGGATCGTCTGCCTTGTAGCGGGCATCAAATGTGCTAAAAACATGGGCAATATTTCCAAACAATTCCAGACGGCGGGAAATTTCTACTTCGTAAAATCCCCGCAACTTTCCTGTTTGAATTTGTTCAGCCATTCGGGAAATAAAAGTTTCAACCGACATTGCCTCGACGCTGTTTACCTTCACATGAATCATTTGTCCAGCTGGAGCAAATAGCGATCGCAGGAGGTTCCAGTTTGGTTCTCCCTCAACAAAAGAAATTGCCGCATACAACTCTTTGACAGTTGCATCAATTGCCGCTACATCAGTGAGAGTAGCTAAGGGAATAGGCGGCTGTGCTTCATTCATGCTTTTTACCTTGTGCATAATTGTCTTAATTTTACTAAGGTTGCAGTATCTCTCAATACAAATTTCTGATTGCAACTTTGATTTACTAAAATTCAAAGTTATTTGGTTCGTTTATGTAGGGGTGTACAGCCGTGCGCCCCTATATCTGTATGCAGAACAATGCTAAATGTGATTTATGTAATTTCAAACATCAGGACGGGAATACTGATAATACCCAGGTAACAGCCTGAGAATTAGAACACTATATCAACTACTAAAATTTGAAAATGAAATCTAAACTGCCACTTATTGGAATCACCACCGCCGGACAGTTGGGAACGAGTCTGTTCTGCGTGCGGGGCGAATATGTAGACGCAGTGCGGCTAGCAGGTGGCTTACCCATCTTATTACCGCCGGGAGAACCCGATCCAGGTGCCATTTTAGAACGAGTGGATGGTTTAATTTTATCTGGCGGGGGTGATATTGAGCCGACCCTTTACAATGGTTCATCGCATCCGACAGTTTATAACGTAGATCAGCAACGCGATCGCTTTGAGTTAGCTTTAGCAAAGTTGGTGCTGGCTACAGATATCCCTGTTTTGGGTATTTGTCGCGGTTTAGAAGTGCTGGTGGTAGCAACTGGCGGTAATTTGGTGCCACATTTGCCAGATGAATTTGGGGAAGCGATCGCGCACCGTTCTCATCAGTCTCGCCATTCTGAGCATACTGTAAAAATTTGCCCAAAAAGTCGCCTCGCATCTACAATTGGCATCACAGAGGCACATATAGTATCTTGGCATCATCAAGCTGTGCGAACAGTTCCGGTGGGGTGGCGCGTCACGGCAAAAGCTGGTGATGGTGTTATTGAAGCATTAGAGCATGAAACGCATCCTTGGGCGATCGCTCTCCAATGGCATCCAGAAATGGCACCCCACGATCCGCATCAGCAACGCATCTTCCAGTCGCTAGTCGAAGCAGCACGCGATCGCATGAGCTAATTTTAAAGAAATAGAGGATGCGATCGCCTGAAGGATATCTAGTTGCAATTTACTACAGATAAAAGTTTTGATTGGAGCTTCTTCGGGCAGCAGTCAAAGGGGCAAGATTTGACAGTAAGGTCGCGAGCATTTTGTCCAATTTAGACTGATGATAGTAATTCGACGACCATCGCCACCACGACCTCTGGCTCAATGGGTTTTGCAACGTGACGTTGAAAGCCTGCTGCTTCCGCTTGCTGTCGATCGACTTCTCCGGCATAGGCAGTCAGAGCGATCGCAGGAATTTCTTTCCCCTCCGGAAGTGCGCGAATTTGACGCATCAGCATATAGCCATCCATCACTGGCATTCCAATATCGCTGATGATGATGTTAGGAACGGATTGAGAGAAAGCTTGTAGTGCGTTAATTCCAGAAGCAACGCTGGTAACGATCGCACCAGCTTGTTCTAAAACAAAAGCCACAAATTCTCGTGAGTCCATTTCGTCATCGACGACTAAGATGTGAATACCGCTCAAATCACTATCTCTAATAGGTGATGGATCTAAGGTTGGTGATTCAATTAACCGAGGTGCTAAGGGAATTTGAACTGTGAATGTCGCACCTAGCCCAATACCTGGACTTTCTACTGTAACCGTACCACCGTGCATCTCGACAACTTGCCGCGCGATCGCCAGTCCCAATCCCAAACCCCCAAATTTACGAGTTGTGGCTCCATCCTCTTGCCGAAAATGCTCAAACACATAAGGTAGAAAGTCAGGATTGATGCCTTTTCCAGTATCGGTGACTTGAATCTGGGCATGAGTTCCACTTTGGGTTAACCTAACGGTAATTTGCCCGCCTTGAGGGGTGAATTTCACGGCATTGGATAAAAGATTCCAGATTACTTGCTGCAAACGCCCGGAATCGCCAATTACTATTCCTTGGGAGGGTGAAAAGGTGGTTTGAATTTGCAGTGACTTGGCTTCGGCGGCTAGTCGAACGGTTTCTAACGCGGCCGAGATCACCATATTCAAGTCAACAGACATCGCATTCAAACTCAGTTTGCCGCTCAGAATGCGGGAGATGTCGAGCAGGTCATCAATCAGTTGTGCCTGGAGTCGGGCGTTGCGTTCGATCGTGACAAGGGCGGTAGCCGTTTTTGTAGCGTCCAGATTCCCTCGCTGTAACAGCTTCGACCAGCCGAGAATCGGATTGAGCGGCGATCGCAACTCATGAGACAGCACTGCCAGAAACTCGTCTTTAATGCGGTTGGCACGTTCAGCGGCTTCTCGTGCAGTCTGTTCGCGTTGCAGGAGTTGTTCGCGTTCAGCTTCGATGCGCTTGCGATCGCTAATATCTTTGAACACAACCGCCACTTTTCGAGCTTCTGGCTGCCCGGTGCGGCAAGCATAAACGTCGAACCAACGGTTCAGTGCTTCGGAGGCATTCTCAAAACGAACGGCTTCACCCGTCAGGGCAACTTGTCCGTAAATCTTAATCCAGTGGTCTTCAAAATTTGGAACTAACTGACGCACGGTTTTACCAACTGCTTGTTGAAGTCCTGTTTGTTGCTCGAAGACAGGATTGATTTCTAAGAAGCGGTAGTCGATCGGCGTGTCATTGGCATCAAACAGCACTTCAATGATGCAAAAGCCTTCATCGATCGACTCAAACAGCGTTCGATAGCGTTCCTCAGATTGGCGTAAGGCACCCTCAATACGTTTGCGATCGTTGATATCCCGAAAGAAAAGAGATAGCCCAGTTGGGGAAGGATAAACGTGAACCTCTACCCACAGATCGAGCGGCGGATAATACTCCTCAAAGTCCACCGCGACCTGCTCACTGAGCGATCGCCGATACTGAAATTCAAACTGAGCGCCAACCGTGCCTGGGAAACATTCCCAAAGCGTTTTACCCAGCATTGCTTCTAAGGGAGTTTGGGTCACTCGTTGGGCGGCAACGTTTGCGTAGGTAAAGCGAAAGTCGAGATCCAATGCCATAAACGCATCGGTT
Organism: Trichocoleus sp. FACHB-6; assembly: GCF_014695815.1. Lineage (NCBI taxonomy): Bacteria > Bacillati > Cyanobacteriota > Cyanophyceae > Leptolyngbyales > Trichocoleusaceae > Trichocoleus > Trichocoleus sp. FACHB-6. The sequence continues at coordinate 82,285 of NZ_JACJOY010000021.1, read as the reverse complement.
ATGCGCCCCAGAATGGTTCGCTCTCGCACAGTTGCTTCCTGCCGCAGCCGTGCCAGCTTCAAACTTGCTTCTACCCTTGCCAGCAGTTCACGCGCCGAGAACGGTTTAATCAGATAGTCGTCGGCTCCAGCTGCAAGTCCTTCAATGCGGGATTCTTCGCCGGCGCGGGCTGATAAGAGAATGATGGGAATGTCTTGGGTTATGGGATTAGAACGAAGCGATCGCAGCAGTTCAAACCCATCCATAAAAGGCATCATCACATCGCTTAATACCAAATCAGGGGGATTGTTCTCAATGGCAGTCAAAGCGGCAACGCCATCGGCGACGGTTTCAACGGTATAAGAACCGCTCAGGAGTCGTCGAATATAATCGCGCATATCAGCGTTATCATCTGCCAATAAGATTTTTGATTGAGCGGCCCGATTGGCTGGTGCCAGATTTAAGTTAGTAGGATTATTGTCTAATTCAAAATCCACAATCGGCAATCTAAAATCGCCTTCTGGCAACCACCGTTGAGCTTCTTCGACATAGGGTATTGCCCCTAACGCCGTTGATGCTAACGTGCAACTGGCACGAATGCGCTCTGGCGGCAGATGAGCAGTTCCGGCGGGAATCGTCACCGTAAAGCAACTGCCCTGCCCGAAGGTGCTAGAAACCGCGATCGCTCCCCCATGTAGTTTGACGAGTTCTTGCACCAGCGACAGCCCGATGCCAGAGCCTTCAAAACTCCGTCCTTGAGAATTTTCGACCCGATGAAATCGCTCAAATAAATGCGGTAATTCTTCAGCCGGAATGCCGACTCCTGTATCCGCAACCGATAATTTAACGTGAGAGTCTACCCACTGCAATCGAACGGTAATTGAGCCAGATAATGTAAACTTAAAGGCATTTGATAAAAGATTGAGAACGATTTTTTCCCACATTCCGCGATCGACATAAATCGCTTCGGGTAAGGGTGGAAAGTCCACAATCAGCGACATTCCGGCTCGTTCAATCAGCGAGCGAAACGTGCTGGCAAGTTCCGCCGTATAAGTTGCCAAATCTACAGGTTCATAAGCTGCTTGGACTCGACCTGCTTCGATGCGTGAAAAATCGAGCAAGCTATTGACAAGTTTGAGCAGCCGGATTCCGTTCCGCTGCACCAGTAATAATTGTTCGCTTTCTTGGGGTGGAATGGTTCCATCCAGATTCGCGATCACCTCTTCCAACGGCGACAGCATTAAGGTCAGCGGCGTGCGAAATTCGTGGGAAACATTGCTAAAAAAGGTGGTTTTGGCGCGATCGAGTTCTGCCAGTGCTTCGGCGCGTTTGCGTTCTGCTTCATAGGCTTGGGCATTTGCGATCTCTGTGGCAATATTGCTGGCTACCAGGTCAAAGAAGCTCCGGTATTCATCATCAAACGCACGTCTAGGGCTAATTCCAAGGACTAGAAATCCTGCTAATAGCTGCTTTTGACCCGCCATCGCGATCGGCAAGACGATCGCCTGCTTCGACGGTTCATCCCAGGCTCCACCAGAGAGCATCCCAAACCGGGTGATTAATTCATCAATAATCTCAGCATCCCCAGTCTTCTTAACCTGTGCAAACTTCCAGCAATCACCTTCAGTAGCCAAGTCAACGAGCTTGGGCCCCGCGGGTGTCCCAGCGTCTATCCTGACCGTTTCCACCAGCCGAGCTTGTTGCCCCTCCTGTTCGACCAGGTACAGCAAACCAAAGGAAATGTCGTAAGGATTGTTCGCAAGGGTGGCGCAGGCCATGCGACAGGTTTCCTCAACGGACTTGGCTTCTCCGGTACTAGCAGCGAGTTCCCGTAACGTTCTGAGCCGCCGTTCACCAATCACTCGTCGGGTCGTTTCAGTCACAGCCGTAAACGCCCCTCCCACCTCGCCTGTTTCTAGAAAAATTGGGCTGTAGGAGTAGGTGAAAAAAGCTTCCTCGGTGTATCCGTAGCGATCAACTAGCAGCAGCATATCGTCAGACCAAGTTGCCTGTGCTGTTTCCAGTACGCTCTCTAGCTGCACCCCAATAATGTCCCAAATTTCTAACCAAACTTCTTGTCCGGGTCGTCCTAGTGCCTTTGGGTGTTTAGTCCCCAGGATGGGTTGCCAAGCATCGTTGTAGAGCAATACTAATTCTTTCCCCCACCAAATGACCATCGGGAAGCGGGAGTTCAAGACTAAAGGCACAATGGTGCGTAAGCTTTGAGGCCAGGTTTCGACAGCCCCCAAGGGCGTTTGCGACCAATCGCGCGATCGCATCAACGCACCCATCTCGCCACCACCCACAAACAAATTCTCAGATAATGTGCTGACTTCACCCATGACACGCCTATCCTTCGTGTGAGAAGTGCTGCGTTAGCAGCCGTTGGATTCCGGCTCGAAGCGTTTGTGAAGAAGACTCGCTGAGTTGATCAATTAGTGCGCGAAACTGTTTTATTGCCAGAGGTGAAGGCTGAATATGCCCGTTTTCCCACCGATTGATAGTCGCGTAAGCAACACCCAGTATCTCTGCAAGCTGCCCCTGAGTCAAGTTGGTCAATTGCCCTAGTTCATCAATTAATTTGCCAACTTCAGGCTGCTCCAGCACAGATTTGGTGTTGACTGCTGCATTTTTAGGAAAGCCCATAAAAGTGGTATACGTAACAAATATTATAGTTCTTATCCATCATAAGGTAGAAAAAAGCAATGTTCTGCCCTTATAGATAAATGTGGAGTTATATGGCAAAGACTAAGCTTAAAAGTCTTACTCCTGAACAAGAAGCACTGATTCCGGTAATCCGTGAAAAATGGAGAGCAATTGTTTTCTCCAAAGGGCTAATTAATCGCTCAAAAGCTAAAGAAGCGGTTAAAGTTGCTTACTCCGTAATTCGCAAAAAAGAGCCTGAAATTATTTTTTTTGATAGCCCTTATGCAGCTTTGAACAGCCCGATTCTAAATAGAAAAGGGAGATTTTTAGCAAATTTATTTGACTTTGAGCTGAAATGGAAATTAGAGCAGCAACTGATGAGCCACAAGGCAAGACAATTTCAGTATCTAGCGTACCAACTATATAGCAATCCTAAATGATTCGTGAACCCCTGTAGGGACACGGCACTGCCGTGTCCCTACGCCAGGGTGAATACTCGTTCACAACTTAAATAGGATTGCTATAGCAGTCCTAAATGATTCGTGAAGGAGAGATCCCGGACTTCTGTAAGAAGTCCGGGATCTGAAGGGCTGGTATCTCACAACTCTGGCGAGGATTGCTATAGAAAAGCAATTCGCTGGGTGAATTGGGGAATCGATCCTGAAGAATTTTCCGTGCAAACATGAAAATACTCCCTCAAAACCAATTGTCCTCGTTCCCAGGCTGCGGACTGGGAAGGAGAAATTTAGCTACACAGCGCGATCGCGTGGTGGCGGATGTGATCTTCAATGAAAGTGGCGATAAAATAGTAACTGTGGTTGTACCCTTCTTGGTAGCGCAAAGTTAGCGGTTGTCCCGCTTCTGCACACGCTTTTTCAAACGCCTCTGGAAGCAGTTGTTCGGCGAGAAACTGATCCGCTGTGCCTTGGTCGATGAGAATGGGACGTTTAAATTTGGCACTCAGTACCAATTCGCTTGCATCGTAGTCGCGCCAGCTTTCCTTATCTGCGCCAAGGTAGTTACTGAAAGCTTTCTGACCCCAAGGACAGCGCATCGGCGCGGCAATGGGTGCAAAAGCTGAAACCGATTTATAAAGCTCAGGGTTTCTTAAAGCACATACTAAAGCTCCGTGTCCGCCCATCGAATGCCCGAAAATCCCCATTTTTTCAGGTTGTACTGGGAAATTATCGGCAATTAGAGCAGGTAATTCGCGGACAACATAGCTGTACATTTGATAATGCGATCGCCACTTTTCCTGAGTAGCATCAACGTAAAATCCCGCACCAGTACCAAAATCCCAATCTTTATCTTCACCTTCAATTCCCCTATTGCGAGGGCTGGTATCTGGTACAACGAGCATTATCCCGTACTTAGCAGCAAATTGTTGTGCGCCAGACTTACCCATAAAGTTCTCTTCAGTGCAAGTCAAACCTGAGAGGAAATAAAGAACTGGTACTGGTGCTGATTTTGCTTGCGGTGGCTGATAGACAGAAAATCGCATTTCGCCGTTACAAGTATCAGAAACATGGCGGTAAAAACCAATTTTACCGCCAAAACAAAGATGCTCAGAAACCAGTTTGGGAAACGCTGACATAAGGGTTCATCCAATAGTATGCCCACACTCCTGTTGCGGTCGATGCTCCGCAAACGAAGCCGTAGCGTTGGCAGGCTTAATTATACAGGCTTTGTTTCTGTAACGCCAGACTAAAGTCTTGAGCGGCTCACTCGATAACCAAGCTGAGCTAATCCAATTTTGGATTAGAAACTATTGCATATGTAGCACAATACGGTTTAGTTAAGAACAATTGTAGTACCCCGTCTATCATAAAATGTTTAGTTAATTGTAGGAAATAGTTGAGGTGGGCGTTACCCAACTTTATCAGAATTTTGTTGGGTTGCATCGCTTAACTATTCCCTACTATTAATAACTAGAGCGATCGCTGCTCTGTCTCCCCCAAAGATGAGGTACCTAAGTAATAGCATTCCCAGGCTGAGCCTCTTAACGAAGATAATTAAGTACCAGCAGCCCGCTTTGTGCGAAAACTCACATTCACCCCATCGCTTAATTGCTCTAGCACCAACAGAGGTGTTGGCTTTGCCTTCTGATCCCAATTTAGTTTTACAATGCGCCCCTGAATTGTTGGTTGCCAAGTATCGTGATCGTCTGCTGGAGAGAGGAATGTTTCGATACAGTCAATAATTTGGCTAATTGTAGCAGAAGTAGCCTGAGTCGGTAATTTCATTAACTTAATTTGGATGCGGAAGAGCACCCGTTTAGAGCGCTTTGTGCCTTCTCCCGTCTCATAAGCAACATCAAAGATTTCATCCACTTGACGAGCTTGCGTACTAGCAATTCCAACCGCTGCTTGCGATGCTTGAGTCGGACGGAGAGCTAAGGTGATTAGTTCTTTAACTTTAACTTTAATTTGATTGACGACCGCAAAGTGAAACACCTCCTCCTCCATTCGCATTCTCAGGTAGTCTAAGTTAAACTCCCGCGAGTTAACCAAGTCAGGATTGCTTTCCATTCTATGAATAGAATCAAGCGCCAACTTTAACTTTTTCTGGAGGTCTTTGATTTTAAAGTCTTGTAACTTGGCTCTCTTTGCTATCTCATTAGATTTGATCTTGACAAATACTCCCCCAGCAACTAGCAGTAAAGCCAGTCCTCCGGTGGTGAACATCCAGATTGACGGTGGTTGAGGGTTAGCAGCTGCGGCTGCTTGTTGTGCGGTTTGAGTTTTTTTGGCTGGGAGTTGAGTCTTCTTAGCAGGGGTTTGAGCTAAAAGAGAGTCTACAAAAATGATGGGAGTGGACATATAGGCTACGGCTAGAAATTGATGTCTATTATCAGGATGCCCAAAGTAAAAGTTAAAAATGAAAAATAATTTAATTTTCCATTTTTATTGATTTAGTTTTGCCACCGCGTGCGGTAACATCGCGCATCAATATGGCATAGGTTTGGAAATCGGGTGTAGCGGCCCAAGCCACCAGACCACCAGGGGTCGAGGAACCAATAAAGTTGAGCGCCAGAAAGCCCTTCGCAGGTGAAGTCTATTGCATCCCCAACAATATGACGGCTGTATAATGCGCCACCAAGCGCTCGATTAATGGCTGGTGGTCGATACCAGCTGGCGACTAAAATTGGCCGTCCAATGCGATCGCGTGCTTTCTGTGCCATTTTAGCAATCCGGACGATGGCATCTAAAGTCTCTTGATTGGGTGGCATCCAGATACCTCCAGAGGTAGCTTCTGCCCAGGTAAAGTTGCCATCCGGCACAATCGCAGCCGACAGCTGAATATTTTCTAGCGTCCAGTGTTCGGGACGCTCTTTAAAGATAATTGGCATTGGTTTGGGTGGGGAATCTGGGGAATCTTTCCGCGCCTTATCTATGCGTTTGAGATCGTCAAACAGGGAACGGATGGCTTGATCTCTAGTCACATTGCGCCAAAGTTGAACCAGACGAATTAAAGCTTCCCGTTGGTAATCCAGTTCTTTATATTCAATAGGCAAACGGCGGACAAACTCTAGTAATTCATTGTCCAACTGGACGGCAAGATGAGAGAGGGTAGTGCGATCTGCGGTACTGCTACCCAACATTTGGGGATCGATGCCCAAAGCCGCCAGCGCCGCCGCACGCGAGTCTAATTTCCGCCAGAGTCGCAACAACTCGGTGAGGGCATGGCGCTGGGTTCCCGTTCCTTGATAATACTGCGGGATAAACTGCACAAAGGCAATCAGTGCAGAATCAATTATTTTGATTCCAGTTTCGGCGGAGGTGTTGTTTTTCAAAGATGCGATCGCATCTTCCCGCGACTGGAGTTGTCGCCACAGCTGAGTTAGGCGCAGCAGTGCTTCCCGTTGATACGGATAACCAGAGTAATTTTGGGCAACTTGCTGGATAAATTGCTTCAGGGGAATATCTAGCGCAGATTCATCGAAGTTGTCTTCAGCTAAGGCTTGATCCCTCGATGAATTGGGGGGCTTTTCTCCTCCCATGAATTGGGGGGTTGGGGGTATCTTCTGCAAAGATGCTACGGAAAGCTTTGCGATCGCATCTTCCCTGGTATCCAAGTGATGCCATATCCGCACCGCTTCCAGCACCGCATCCCGTTGCTGAGACAAGCCTATATAGTAATCAGCAACACGTTCCACCAAAGTTACTAACGCCTGATCCAGATAAGCAAGATTTTCCGGCAAGCCTGCCACCGAAAAATCTATAGCCATGTCTTTCAGGTAAGCTTGCAGTAGCGCATCAGCGTTACTTGCTTCCAAAAGCGCCGCCGTGGGTTCGCTGGCAGATGGTACATAACCAGCAGCGACAGATTGAAGGAAGCGATCGCTATAACGACCTTTTTCCACATCCCACATTTCGGCACCTTTCCACCCCTGAACAACTAAACTGTTGCACAGACTTCCAATAGTATTAGCCGCATATTGCACCTGTTTCGGAAAAGAATCTACCTCTTCCAAAGGAATCCGGTTAGCCGGAGAGATGCCCAGCCCCTTTTCTGTGTCCGATAGCGACGGTGAAGAGTGTACTTGATAAAGCGCTGCCAAAATCGGCTTGTGGATGCCCGTGCGTTCCGCTTCTAAAAGATAGTAGTAATTGCGCTGGTTTGGTGTCAGTGTTGGCATAGCCATTTTTTTTTCCCACTAAAACCACTTTATGATCACTTTCCTACCGCTTCATCAAGCTAATATGAAGAATTACTTGAAAAATGTTCGTCTAGTTGCAACCGACATGGATGGCACCTTGACGAGCCAAGGCAAGTTTACCGCAAGTTTACTCCAAGCTTTAGAAAATTTAGCAGATGCCAGCATTCCCGTGCTGATTGTCACCGGGCGTTCCGCTGGCTGGATGAGTGGTTTAAGCGCGATATTGCCAATTGCGGGTGCATTAGCAGAAAACGGCGGTTTATTCTACCCATCTGGCACCGAAACCCCAGTAACTTTAACCCCCATTCCCGATATTGTCGCCCACAGACAACAGCTTCATCATATTTTTGACCAACTCAAATCTAAATTTCCTCATCTTCAAGAATCTGGTGACAATCGTTTTCGCATCACCGATTGGACATTTGATAATCGCGAAGTGACACCCAATGATCTGCAAACTATAAACGTATTTTGTCAAGAATCGGGCTGGAGTTTTACCTACAGTTCCATACAGTGTCACATCAAACCAAAGCAACAAGATAAAGCAACTGGGTTGCTGCAAGTATTAACCCATCACTTCCCTCAATACCCACCAGAACAAGTGGTCACAGTTGGCGATAGTCCCAACGATGAAAGTTTATTTAATCCTCAATATTTTCCCGTTTCTGTTGGCGTGGCAAATGTTTTAGAGTATGCCAATCAGTTAACTCATAAACCCGCTTACATTACCAAGTTTGCCGAAGGCGAGGGATTTTGTGAATTAGCGAAATTACTTTTAAAGTAGAGCGGGATAGAATTTTTGTAGTCTGCATTCCTATTACTTTCGGACTTTCGCGTACAAAAACTGCCCTTTCTGCCTTAAAAGCCAGCCGACCCAGGCTTCGTTTGTTCGCCTTTAACTTTGGTAGTTAGCTGTTTGTGCTTATAATTTTAGTGTCCCTAATGGGAACAGTTTGATGATAACTTTCCCAATTCGATTGCCCCAGAAGAATACGATATATTAAAAGAGCAGTACACTTTGGATTGTTACAAATGGCTGGCTACACCAGTATTTTAAAATAGGACGCTACAGAAGGATATTACCTTACTAAATATACTGGTTTAGGGTTGCCAGAAATTTAAGCTGAAGTAAAATTATAAATTATCACTGTCCTACCATCTGCATTAAGAAAAACGATCGATCAAGAATGATAGATAGAAAAACCTATGAACTCCTAATAATTAGTCATCAAGGTAAAACTGTTGAGGAGATAATTAAAATTAGTGATGTTTGGAATACATTAAGTTATGCTAAATCTCAAATAGGGAAGGAAGCGCATAATATCCTAATTGAGTTTGATTGTAATTTAGAGGAAGAACACAACGATTTCATACTTAACTGGCACAACTTAGTAGAAAGCGTACATTATGAAAACATAAAAAAATATCGCCCAATTCCCTTTGAGTTGTGATCGAGTTAATGAGCGATCGCATTCGTCATGGAGTAGCAACGCGATCGCGCTATCTAAAGTTCATCGGGATTAATTCCCCGTTCTTGTAACTTAGCCATTAACTCTGCAAGCTGCTGTTGAACGTTCTCAGCGCGTTGGTGTTCACTTTCAGCGCGTTGGCTTTCAGTTTCAGCACGTTGGCGTTCCTGTTCAATGACATTCTCAGGCGTAGGGAAGCGGTTTCCGTTCTGGTCATACCAGTACAGCCAATCACGAGTCCAACCATGATGCGTCCCCGACTCGTACCCAATGCCTAAATCAATTTCTGGTATCCATACTGGGTTGCCAAACTGTCGGATATAAACCCCATTTTCTAACCGATAGACTTCAAAAGGATCGTGCTTGTCCCGCCGCCAGTAGTCCGGGTTATAAATAACGTAATACAGCGCCCCGATGCTGGCATATTTGGTCATTTTGTCGTCATATTCCCCGCCTTTTGTTTGGGAAACATATTCTAAGACAAACTGGGGGACAACCTGTTCTTGCCAAATTAAATAGCTGAGTCTTCCTCGGTTACTCTTGTGTCGCGGTACTCCTAAACTTAAGAACCCATCCGGTACAATTGCTGGCTGTTCGGGGTCATAATAAACTCCCATATTGATCCCAAAAAACCAGTCTGTGCGGTTTGCCCATAATAGACATAGGATGACGCGCAGCAGATGAGGAATCAAAAGTTGGAATTCGTTATCCACAGGGGTATTGTCAGAGTTGGGCAGCTCCTCCTCTGTGGGAAGGTACTGCAACGGATTGTACTGTACCATATAAAACTTTTCTTTTATCCTGATTGCTTGAATTCTAGCAAAGTAATCAGGGTTTTCTGCCTGGCAATAAAGCGTTTCCTTGCGAGAGCGATCGCGTCTGATTTCACCTAGTAGAAGTATTAGTAAAATTTGGCTTCAATTTGCCCAAACGGTCGAAAGGCCAGAAGCGCACAAATGCTTTCCCGATGATGCGATCGCGTGGTACAAAACCCCAGTAGCGACCATCATAACTATCTTGGCGGTTATCACCCAATACTAAATAAGAATTAGGCGGTACAATAACAGGCCCCCAATCTTCCCCCTTAGTATCTCCAATATAGTTTTCCCGCAGAAGTTTATCATTTATATAAACTCTTCCGGCTTTAATTTCTACCTTTTCCCCCGGCAACCCGATCGCACGTTTAATAAATGTATCGTGGAAATTTTGTTCCTGTAGCTTTTTTGTAGGTGAAAACAATACAATGTCGCCACGCTGAGGATTTTCAAAATGATAACTTACCTTATCTGCCATCACGCGATCGTTAACTTCCAGGGTAGGCAACATAGAGCCGGAAGCAACATAGCGACTTTCGGCAACAAAAGTGCGAAACCCAAAGGCAAAAATTAGGCTTAGCCCAACTGTTTTAAAACCCTCAAGCCAAACATTGTTAACTTTCATCTGCTGATGTTTATCTGTCACTTTTGCCTCCCTTGATATAGTGTTGCTTTAGTTTACTTCGCTAAGCCTTGAAGACGCTAAGCTGAGGTGATTGTGCCATTTGGCGAAATGTAAAGGGTTGTAAAGCAGATTGCCGATGTCTATAGCGCCTCTAGACAAGTGGGTTGGGAATGCGATCGCTATTTTCACATTTACCTGAAGATACTGGTACGGTAGCGCGGTAGGCTGGTATCAGGGAATTGCCCGCTGGAGGGATCGATCGATATGGAATTCAAACTGAGGAACGCCTTTAAGTTTTATCAAAATTTAGATCATCAAAATCAAGCTATTGATGAGCTAGAACAATGGTTGCACGATAAGCACCCAGAGGAGTTAGAGAAATTTCACCAAGCTTTGCTAAGTGGGCCCACCCCAGAAATTCACGCGGAAGCGATCGCCTTACCGAAAAAACAAACTAGTGAAATTCTTGATCTAGCAAGCTACTCTGATAAAATTCGTTTAGACGATCCGATTATTCCAGGGGGCGATATTACTTGGGCAGAAGCGATTCCTAATGGCGATCGCCACCTCCCCGAAAACAAAGAAATCGTCCAAAATATTATCACCCTAGCCGAGCAGCTACAAGTTATTAGAGACCAAATTGGCAAGCCTTTCCGCATTACCAGCTGGTATCATCATCAACCCTTTGGTTTTAAGCTCAATGGAGCGTCGAAAAAAGAGTATGTCATGGGAGGAGCTGTTGATTTTTGGGTGGAGGGCTATACTGGTCCTCAACTGGCTCAGATGTTGGATTGGTGGGAGGGCGGTTTAGGTACGTACCTTTATGTACCCTACATGGTTCATCTAGATATTGGCCCCCGCCGCCGCTGGCAAGCACCATATCCCCGTTAGGGAGAGTTATGAGTTATGAGTTTAAACAGCTTTCAATTCAAACTTAACACTCAAAACTCTTTTATTACGAGATAGTAGGAAAGTTATAGCAGTCCTATTTCATTTGTAAACTGTAGGACAGGCGGGAGAGCAAGTTTCAGGCGAGAACGCTACAGAGGAAAAAATATTTCATAACTCGTTTAGGACTGCTATATCAACAAATGTGCTCTTTAGAGCGGGAATCAATTCGACAATCTACATCTTAAAATTGGGAAAGTTAATTGTTAATGGGAGAGTGAAAAATTAGGAGGTGAGGAGCCAGTAATTAGTAAATTTTAACTAACTTTAATCCCAATTCCCAATTCCCAATTCTCAATTCTCAATTTTAGTAATTAATTCCCAGTACACCTTGCAGTATAGTTCCCCTTAGCTGGGCCAGGTATAAATTAGCATTTTGCAGATTAACACCAAGCAAGTTTGCATCTATCATCTTGGCGTATGCTAAGTTAGCAAATCTCATATCTGCCTGTTGCAAGTCAGCACCTTCTAAATTAGCACCGCGCAAGTTAGTAAATCTCAGAAAGGAATTTTGCAAGTTAGCTTGCTTGAGTTGGGCACGATCTAAATTAGCTACGTACAAATTAGCACCAGCAAGATTTGCTTTTGTCAAGTTAGCTTTTGTCAAGTTTGCCCGTTGCAGGTTAGCGCCTCTCAAGTCAGCGCCGCTTAAATCGGCACCGCTGAGATCACAACCTAAACATTCTTTGGTTTTTAGTAAACGATCTACGTGTCCCGGATTTGCAGCTTGTACGGGTGTTGTTAAACACAGCACTGATAGCGCGGCAACTAGCGTTTTGAGTTTCATAGTATTTATAGCATTCTAATTTTATTATGGCGCTATTTAGAGGGAACGAACCGCAGAGGGAAAAGGGTGAGTAGCCTCACTTTGCTAATAGCTGCCTACAATGGCTTCTATCAGAGTTAACAATACTCCTATGACTTCCGTTACTACACAATCAGAGTTAGGTTTACCTTTTGTAATTTAATTATAATTAAAACAACAACAGTGGGTATATATGCTAACACCAATATTGGTAGTAAATTTTTAAAGCAATTTAAATTAATTGAGGTTGGTTCAAGCTTTAATTGCTGTTGTTTCATCTTCCTGGCACTTTTGATGATAAATTCCTGGAAAAACAAATGAATTTTTCTTTGTTTTTTTCATGAGAAATTACAGCACGGCGGTTGCTGGTGCTGAATCGAGCTAAACTTTAAACTGGTAATTTAGCTAATCAGAAATACTTAATTAACTTCAGGTTAACAAATGATTAAAAGTATTATATAAAGGATTGATGAAGGAGATCGCAGTTTGTTAAGGATTTGTTAAAGATGGGACGCTTTTGGGACGGTAATACCTAACCGAGGATACGTAAATACCGATCCTGGGATTGCACAAGGCTACTTACAATGACCATAGAGGCAGCCATAAGCCAGATGTAATGCTGATTTTTCTGTGTTATGGGTGTCTGGAGTGGTCTGTTAAGCAGTAGTTATCATGCAACCAACTAATCCGAACCAATTTACAGAAAAAGCTTGGGAAGCCATCACCCGCACCCCAGATATTGTTAAATCTGCCCAGCAGCAACAACTGGAAAGCGAACACTTGATGAAAGCGCTGCTGGATCAAGAAGGACTCGCCACCAGCATTCTCAACAAAGCTGGGGCGAACGTGCAGCGATTTAGAGAACGCACGGAAGACTTTATTAAGCGTCAGCCCAAGGTTTCTGGTAGCGGCACCTCTGTTTATGTAGGGCGCAGTCTTGATACTTTGCTAGATAGGGCTGAAGCTTTTCGCAAAGAGTTTGAAGACGACTTTATCTCTATCGAACACTTGATGCTGGCTTATCCCAAAGACGATCGCTTTGGTAAGGCTTTGTTTCAAGAATTTAAACTGGATGAAAACAAGCTAAGAACTATCATCGCCCAAGTTCGCGGGAGCCAAAAAGTGACTGACCAAAATCCAGAAGGCAAGTATGAATCTTTGGAAAAATATGGGCGCGATTTGACAGCATTCGCCCGTGAAGGGAAGTTAGATCCGGTGATTGGGCGCGATGATGAGATTCGCCGCACGATCCAAATTCTGTCTCGTCGCACTAAGAATAACCCGGTGCTGATTGGTGAACCTGGGGTAGGTAAAACTGCGATCGCTGAAGGTTTGGCGCAGCGAATTGTCAGCGGTGATGTTCCTGAGTCGTTGCGCGATCGCAAACTTATCGCCCTCGATATGGGTGCTTTGATTGCTGGTGCCAAATATAGGGGTGAATTTGAAGAACGCTTGAAAGCTGTTCTCAAGGAAGTTACCGATTCCAAAGGACAACTCATCCTATTTATAGATGAAATTCACACCGTTGTTGGTGCTGGTGCAACTCAAGGGGCGATGGATGCTGGCAACTTGCTCAAACCAATGTTAGCAAGAGGTGAGTTGCGTTGTATCGGTGCGACAACTCTGGATGAATACCGCAAGTACATCGAGAAAGATGCAGCTTTAGAACGGCGTTTCCAACAAGTTTATATCGATCAGCCCAGCGTGGAAGATACTGTTTCCATTCTGCGGGGTTTGAAAGATCGCTACGAAACGCACCATAACGTGAAAATCTCTGATAGTGCGTTAGTGGCTGCGGCTACTTTGTCTACTAGATATATTAGCGATCGCTTCCTCCCAGACAAAGCGATTGACTTAGTAGATGAAGCCGCCGCTCGCTTGAAGATGGAAAGTACCTCTAAACCAGAGGAACTTGACGAAATCGACCGCAAAATTATCCAGCTAAAAATGGAGCGTTTGTCGCTACAAAAAGAAAGCGATGCACCTTCTAGAGAACGGCTGGAAAGGTTGGATAAAGAACTTGCCGATCTTGAGGAAAAACAACGGACGCTGAATGCTCAATGGCAAGCTGAGAAAGATGTTCTCGAACGCCGTAAAACCTTCAAAGAAGAAATCGATCGGGTGAATATTGAAATTCAACAAGCTGAGAGAGAGTACGATCTTAACAAAGCTGCTGAATTGAAATATGGCAAGTTGACCGAATTGCAACGTCAGTTAGAAGAGACGGAAACGCAACTAGCGCAAACTCAAAATAGTGGGCGATCGCTACTTCGAGAAGAAGTCACTGAATCTGATATTGCTGAAATCATTTCTAAGTGGACTGGGATTCCGATCAGCAAGTTAGTGGAATCAGAGAAGGAAAAACTCTTGCAGTTGGAAGACGAACTGCACAAGCGCGTCATCGGTCAGGATGAAGCGGTGACAGCTGTAGCTGATGCGATTCAGCGATCGCGTGCTGGTCTTGCCGATCCAAATCGCCCGACTGCTAGCTTTATTTTCCTTGGCCCCACTGGTGTTGGCAAGACGGAACTCGGAAAAGCCCTCGCTGCATATCTATTCGACACTGAAGAAGCTTTGGTGCGAATCGATATGTCGGAATACATGGAGAAGCACAGCGTTTCAAGGCTTATTGGTGCGCCTCCCGGATACGTCGGTTATGACGAAGGCGGACAATTAACTGAATCTATCCGTCGTCGTCCCTACGCAGTGGTGCTGTTCGACGAAATCGAAAAAGCTCACCCGGATGTCTTCAACATCATGTTGCAAATTCTCGATGATGGTCGCGTTACCGATTCTCAAGGTCACACGGTAGACTTCAAGAATAGTATCATCATCATGACCAGCAACATCGGTTCGCAGTTCATCTTAGATTTGGCTGGTGACGATAGCCACTACGATGAGATGCGTAGCCGGGTGATGGAGGCGATGCGTACTAGCTTCCGTCCAGAGTTCCTGAACCGAATTGACGAGATTATCATCTTCCACGGCTTGCAGAAGTCCGAACTGCGGCAGATTGTCCAAATCCAAGTCAAGCGATTGGAAAAACGGTTAAGCGATCGCAAGATGTCTCTCAAACTCTCCGAAGCTTCTCTTGACTTTTTGGCAGAAGTTGGATACGACCCAGTTTTCGGCGCACGTCCCTTAAAGCGTGCCATTCAAAGGGAACTGGAAACCCAAATCGCCAAGGGTATTCTGCGCGGCGAATTCAACGATGGTGACACCATCTTTGTCGATGTGGAAAATGAGCGTCTTGCCTTCAAGCGCTTACCAGCTGAGTTAGTAACTGCACATTAAGTATTAGGTAGGGTGGGTTTCTTCCCACCCTATTTTTTTATCAAATAAACGCGGTAAAACCCACATCTTTCAGGTCGCCGCCTCTCGTCGATAAATCTGAAAAGGACTGAGAACTAAAAATTTAGTCCTCAGTCCGCAAAGAAAGTGCTGCTACGCGAACACTCCTTAGTGTTATTTTCAGATGAAGGTTTTAGCCGCGCAGATGGGCGCCGTTTTCCATCAGCTGCTGTTGCAGGTTGGCAGGTACCGGCTTGTTGGAGACGAACTCCATTGAGAAGTTAGCTTGACCGGAAGAAAGCGATCGCAACTGTGCTGAATAACCGAACATCTCCACGAACGGCACTTCCGCACGGATGACGGCATAGTTTTCCATCGTCTCAGAACCCAGCAGTACGCCGCGACGAGACGAGAGATCGCCCTGCACGCGCCCCACAAACTCGTTCGGTGTCTCCACTTCCACGAGCATAATCGGTTCGAGGATAACTGGCGTTGCTTTGGCAAAGGCTTGCTTGAGGGCAAGACTCGCCGCAGTTCGGAACGCCATTTCCGAAGAGTCAATCGCGTGGTAAGAACCCGCTTCTAGTATCGCTTTGACGCCAACCATCGGATAACCGATGAGATGTCCGCTTGCGATCGCTTCGCGGAAACCTTTCTCGCAAGCGGGGATGAATTCTTTGGGAATCGCACCCCCAACCACCCGATTCTCGAACGCAAACGGTTCTTCCCCCGGTTCAATCCGACCGATAACATGAGCATACTGACCGGGACCGCCGCCTTGCTTCTTGAGCCTGTAGTCGAAGGTTGCCGACTGGGTAACGGTTTCGCGGTAAGCGACTGCTGGCGCACCGACGTTCACTTCGGCGTTGTATTCTCGCTTCATGCGTTCGATGTAGATTTCTAGATGCAGTTCGCCCATCCCCGAAATCAGGGTTTCCTTGGACTCCGGATCGATGCTGACGCGGAAGGTAGGATCTTCCCATGTAAAGCGATTCAGCGCTTTTGACAGTTGATCGGCATCTTCCCGTTTCTTGGGCGCGATCGCTAGCGTCATCACGGGTTCTGGCACAAATATTCCCTCTAAAGAAAGGTTAGTTCCCTCCGAGCAGAACGTATCGCCAGAAGCGCACTCAACACCCAGCAGAGCTACAATGTCGCCAGCGACAGCACTTTCGACCTCTTCGCGTTTGTTCGCGTGCATCCGCACAATTTGGCTCACTAGCACCCGTTGATTGGTGCGAGTGTTGTAGATGCGCTGTCCCTGGCGCAACGTCCCAGAATAGATGCGGGTATAAGTCAGTTGTCCGTACTCATCTTTGGCAATTTTGAAAGCCAAAGCGACCAGTGCTGCTTCTGTGTCTGGATAGACATGAATCGGCTCATTGGTCGAAATCGCGATCGCTTTCACCACCTCTCTATCCACTGGTGACGGCAAGTAAAGAGCAACAGCATCTAATAAGTTCTGAACCCCCTTATTTTTGAAGGCGGAACCCATCAAAACTGGAGTCAATTGCAAGCTTAAAGTTGCCCGACGCAGGGTTTCCCAAATCATTTCTTTGGGAATTTCTTCGCTCTCAAGTAGCATCTCCATCATCGGTTCGGAGAACATAGAGAGTTGATCGAGCATCTTTTCTCGTGCTTCTTTTGCCTCATCCCGTAAGTGTTCGGGAATCGACTCAATAACGCGAATTTCGCCTTTTTCTCCAGCAAAATAGTTTGCCGTCATTTCAATCAAATCGATGACGCCTTCAAACTTATCTTCGCTGCTAATAGGATATTGAAGCAGTACCGGGTTCAAAGCCAGTTTTTCTCGCAGCGATCGCACGACTCGGAATGGATTTGCACCCGTCCGATCCATCTTATTAATGAAGGCAATACGTGGCACTCGGTAGCGCTTCATCTGCCTATCTACGGTAATCGATTGCGATTGCACACCAGCAACCGCGCACAGCACCATAATCGCACCATCGAGAACCCGCAATGCACGTTCAACTTCAATCGTGAAGTCTACGTGTCCTGGAGTATCAATCAGGTTAATCTGCGTATCATTCCATACGCAAGTTGTCGCTGCTGAAGTGATGGTAATGCCTTTTTGTTGCTCCAACTCCATGTAGTCCAACGTCGCGCGATCGCTACCTCCCCGAACTTCGCCAATCTTGTAAATTTTGCCCGTGTAGTACAGAATCCGCTCGCTGAGGGTTGTTTTGCCAGAATCGATGTGAGCGGAAATTCCAATATTACGGATGCGCGTTCGGGGAATCATAGGACAAATACTCTGCCTTACCAGAGCCATGAAAAGACATTTGCCTTGTGCGGCAACATTAATACTACAAAATGTACTACACAAGTGTCAAGGGTGTGGGAAGTGCAGCTAATCTAGAATATATAGCTACTCACAAGGATTGCTTTTATGAGTCAAACAGTAAATCAAGGGGTACGCTGGACTACCGCAGATTTGGAACTATTGCCAGAGAACGGTACGCGCTACGAGATTATTGATGGAGAGTTGTTTATGTCTAGATCCCCCCACTTGAGCCATCAACGCACTTGTGGCAATATGTACCGAAAGTTACAAGACTGGTCAGAAGACACTGGACTGGGGGAGGCGTTTATTAATCCGGGCATTATTTTCACGGAAGCTGATAATGTAGAGCCGGATGTGATTTGGATTAGTAAGGAAAAATTAGCTGCTCTGGTAGATGATTCAGGACACCTGACAGGCGCACCAGAGTTAGTTGTAGAGGTATTATCTTCGGGAGTGCAAAATGAACGCCGAGATAGAGAAGCTAAACTTAAATTATACTCGGTGCGAGGAGTACAAGAATACTGGATTGTTGATTGGCGCTTGCAAAAAATTGAAGTTTATCGCCGTAGTAACTCAGCGTTACAATTAATAGCAACATTGTTTAGCAATGATGAAATAAGTTCACCTTTCTTGCCTAATTTTAGTTGCTTGGTGTCTAAGTTCTTTTGATACTAGAAGTGATGGAAGAAGTGGTGAAAAATTTGAAATAAAACTTAGCGCGATAGCGAAGCGCTGACTTGTCAGTTCGCTTCCTTTCCTTTGTCCCAGATAAAGTGAGTCAGCGCGATCGCGCACTAAGCGATTAGTTAGTATTGGCTAAACCGAAGTGTGTAGACGCCGAAAAAAAGGAATCAGATGGATAAGCTCTCCAGAGCGATCGCCTTCTCCCCCATTGCAAATTCGCTCAAAATATAAAAAAGCTGACCTGTAATTTGGGTCAGCGAATAAGATTAGATTTAGCTAGAAATCCTAAGTCCAGTAGAGAATGCGACCTTGGGGAAAGCGCTTAGTAATCTCACTCTCAAAAAAGCGCCGTAGCGTCTTCATCGTGTCAGTGTCATAAACATACTTGGTGCCGCCAAACTTGTTCCGCTTAACAGTGCGTGTTTCTTCGTCCATGTCCAACTTTGATTGGGGATACCAAGTTTGCAAAACCTCTTTTGATCCAAGTGTGAAGCGGTGGGAAATCAACTCGAAAGTTAGGTCACAATCAAAATCGAGTGCTTCGCTAATCGAGTCAAACAAACGAGTGTAGTGTGTCTCCCAATCCTCTATAGGCATAATCGGCGCGATCGCTAAACCCACTGGATAGCCGCCACGCCAGAGGATCAAGGTAAAGCTAACTGCCGCAAAGCTTGCAGCCGGGACGCTACCGACGCTGTACCGCCCTCGAACCGACAAGACACCGGATCGGCATTCACACTGATTCGACAGCGAGTGTGACCACTGTGCGGCAAGCCGAGTAATTCATCCAGCGCATCGAACTTAGAAACCCAACGCAGATATCCGTTCGTCCGCGTGGTTCTCGATATTTATCAACTTGGAGCTTAAGTAAGGGGTAATCATAATTACCCCTTACCCATGACCTTAATTCTCTAAAACTTGGCGGATGCGCCGTTCCAACCGTTCCAGATCCAGACCGCCTTCATCGCGACTAATGCGACGCACAGTTGAGTTAACGTTGCCTAGGTCTACCAATAAATCTTGGAGAATTTCTTGCTGTTGACGCGATTGGGTGACTTCACGCGGTTCTTGTACTAAGTCACGGACAATGGTATCTTCAGCTCGTGAGGCAACGATGGGGTCAGCTTCCCCCTGTAGATGAACGAAGGTTCGCCGCCCCGGTCCACGCTCTTCCTCAATTGGGATAACTGCTGTCACCTGGTCGGAGCGCACGTACTTTCCAAATCCGAGATGGACTAAGACCGCTGACTGTAGTTTCATTTAGAAGAATGTTTATTTTGTTCCTTACTTCTATTTTAAACTCCTGCTAAAAGACCTATTAGCTATAACTAGAGCGGGTTCTACCCCTTTAAATGTAGTAGTATCCGCTGCGCGATCGCGCAAGCGATTTGACACCGCTATCATTCCCTACGGGTAACCTTGTCAAGTCCGACTTAGAAAATTGGCGGCAAAATGCGATCGCGTATACAAATTCCTTTAACATATTAAAGAGTACATAAGCAACCGTATTAATTCGGTAATTTTGTTTTGGGAGTACACAACCGCCTACTGTTGACTAAACAGCACTTATGATCGCTATTGCGTCTATTGGATGGCTGTAGAATAATGCACTTTGGTCTACAAGTCAGGTTAAATTGGAAACTACGTGCAATCGAATCTTGCAAAGTTAAATAATCCTCTTGAAGAGGAGTCATATTCTGGTAACACAGAACCCCCCTTCACCCTGCAACAATTGAAAGCTGCCATTCCCTCAGATTGCTTTATGCCATCTATTGGGCGATCGCTTTCCTACTTTTTGCTGGATGTATCTATAATTGGCATCCTTTATGCAGTTGCCAGCTACCTTGATTCCTGGTGGTTCTGTCCCGTATTCTGGCTGATGCAGGGAACGATGTTTTGGGCGTTGTTTGTCGTCGGACACGACTGCGGTCACGGTTCCTTTTCTAGGAAAAAATGGCTAAACGATCTGATTGGTCATATAGCTCATACTCCCATACTGGTTCCCTATCACGCTTGGCGCATCAGCCACCGAACTCACCATCAGAATACTGGCAACATTGATACTGATGAAAGCTGGTATCCAGTAACGGAAACCAAGTATAAGGAGATGGGGTGGGCTGAAAAATTTGTCCGCTTCGATGCCTTACTGCTTGCCTATCCCCTGTATCTGTTTAAGCGTTCTCCAGGTAAGCAAGGCTCCCACTTTTCCCCCGATAGCCCTCTGTTTAAACCCTCAGAAAAATGGGATGTAATTACTAGCACCACTCTCTGGACATTGATGGTAGGTTTGCTGGGTTTGCTGACCTATCAGTGGGGTTGGATGTGGCTGGTAAAATACTATTTGGGGCCATACGTGGTTTTTATAACCTGGCTTGATTTTGTGACATTTTTACACCACAGCGACCCGGATATCCCCTGGTATCGTGGCAAAGACTGGTATTTTCTCAAAGGTGCCTTGTCCACAATTGACCACGATTACGGGTTTATCAATGAGATTCACCACAATATCGGCACCCATGTCGCTCATCACCTGTTTTTAAACATTCCTCACTACAATCTGAAAACGGCAACTGAGGCGCTTAAACCAATTTTGGGGGATTACTACCGAAAATCCAGCGTGTCTGTCTTCCAAGCCTTCCTGCGTTCCTATCCTTCCTGCCATTTTGTGCCGGATACAGGCGCGGTAGTTTACTACAAATCCAAAAAGGAATTAATGAAGCAAAATTAATTCTCGTTCCTAGTCAGAGACTCTGAACGTATTGCAGGAGGCGAAGAGCCTCCTTTTTTTATGCCTGAAAGTCTATTTTGTCCCAGGCACCTGAATCGTAGGCATTTCGGGCATCTGAGGGGGAGGAGAAAACACTATTGAGATATTGCCTTTTTATAGAGAGGTGGTGGAAAATTGTAAACTTATGTTAAATAAAGTCCTTAGTTTTCACTATGATTTCCCGTCGCACCTTTGTGAATGTTTTACTAGCCAGTTGTTTAGCCTTAATTGCCTGGTTTAACATCTCACCATCTGCATCTGCACTAGGCGGCAAGCTGCCCTCTGTAAATCAACCTGCTCCAGAGTTTACCCTGCCAACCAACAACGGCGATCGCGAACTCTCTTTGTCGGACTACCGGGGTAAGTGGGTGGTTCTCTACTTTTACCCGAAAGACTTCACCTCTGGTTGCACTCTGGAAGCCCGCCGATTTCAGCAGGATTTGCCGAAATACCTGGACAAAAATACTCAAATCATTGGTGTGAGTGCGGATTCTGTGGATTCCCACGCCAAATTCTGCGATTCTGAAAAGTTAAAATTTCCGCTTTTAGCTGATATCGATGGCAAAGTAAGTAAAGCTTACGGGTCTTGGATTGGCTTTGTCTCAATGCGTCATACTTTCATTGTCGATCCACAGGGAATGCTGCGGGAGACTTTTACGGGAGTAAACCCAGCGATTCACAGTACTGAGGTGTTGTCTCGCCTGGATGAATTGCAAACAACATAAACTAATGGCTAATGGCAATAAACGAAATGGCTATTAGCAAATAACAAAATTGCTGGTAAACCTTCAAGTTCACCAGCAACCTATTAATCTAAAACCAAGTTTTAATCACTCAATAACCCAAAAGAAATCGCTTTTTTTCCTTAACGACGATAGGTTGTAGAACCAACTTCTTCGGGGTCACGGTAACGGGCTGGTTCGCTGTTCTTGCGACCTGCAAGACCACCCAAACCTAGTAAGCCTAGTAGACCTAACCAACCCCAATCAAAATTGTTATCTTCCTGGGTGTCGTAAACGCCTGTAGTGGGGGCAGTAGTAGTAGTAGTATCGCCAGTTGTTGTATCGCCTGTCTGGGCAACGGCAGGTAGGGCTAGGGGCAGAACGGCTACGCTGGCTGCGATCGCACTAGCACTAACAAATTTGGAAACGTTTGAAAATTTCATGTGTTAATCTCCTCTTCTCTTACTACTAAGAATAGCGATCGCACACCTCCAATTAACTCCATCTGTAGCTGGAAACTAAACCGCCTCTTTGTTCCTGCCCAAGATATAGAAAAAGTCGTTAGAGTATATGTCACTCTACAGCTTTAGTAGTATATGCTTATTAGCAATTATTTCTTTTCCGCCAAGCGCTGTAGCTGCTTGAGAGTTTGATACATCTCTGGAAGGCGGTGGTAAATAGCTGCTGCTTTGAGAAATACTTTGTGGGGAATGGCTGGGGTACCTGTAACAATGGCTCCAGGTTCGATGTTGTTGTGGATGCCTGCTTTGGCGGTAGCGATCGCGCCATCTCCAATATGCGCTTGATTCGCTATCCCCACCTGTCCTGCCAGCAACACCCGATTTCCCACTGTTACGCCGCCTGCCATCCCCGCTTGTCCAGCGATCGCGCAGTTAGACCCCACTTTGCAGCCGTGACCGATATGTACCAAGTTGTCAATTTTCGTATTTTGTGCTATGCGAGTTTCCCCTACAGCAGGGCGGTCAATGGTGCTGTTGCAGCCAACTTCGACACCATTCTCTAGCACGGTGTAGCCAGACTGCTCCATTTTGAACCAACCTGTCGCCGTGGGGACAAAACCGAAGCCTTCGGCACCAATAACTGCACCGCTATGAATCACGCAATCTGCGCCGATGCGGGTGCGTTCGTGGATGCTACAGTTGGCGTGTAAGACGGTGCGATCGCCTATTTCCACTTGTGGGTAAATTACAACGTTGGGATGAATTACTACCCCATCGCCAATTTTCGCCCCGGCTTGAATTACGGCATGGCCGCCGATGTAAACGTCTTTGCCAATTTCTGCGTCGGGATGAATTATCGCTGTAGGATGGATTTCGGGGGCGGGGCGAAAGGGTTTGTAGAAGAGTGCGATCGCGCCTGCAAATACCAATCGCGGATCGGATGCAGCTATCCAGGCAATATTGCGATCGCTGGCTTGCTGTTGTAATTTTTCATCCTTGGGTAAAATTAAGGCGCTGGCTGAAGTTTTTTCTACGAAAGCGGCAAATTTTCCCCCTTCGATGTAACTGAGAGTGCCTGGTTGTGCCTCATCGACTGCGGCTATTCCGGTGATTTCTGGATCGCGATCGCTGTGGGATGTGAGGCTGGTGTTGGTGGCATTGAGTTTTTGGACGATTTCGCTGAATTTGAGCATTGTGGCTGAGAGATTTAAGAGAATAAACCGCAGAGACAAGAGAGGAACAGAGAAGGGTTAGGAGGCGATCGCGTTTCCTGCTATGTAAGCTGTTGTCCAGGCATTTTGGAAGTTAAAGCCGCCTGTTACTCCGTCGATATCTAGGATTTCTCCGGCAAAGTAAAGTCCGGGACAAATGCGGCTTTCCATCGTTTTGAAGTTTACTTCTTTGAGGGTGACACCGCCACAGGTGACAAATTCTTCTTTAAAAACTCCTTTGCCTTTAATTTGGTATTGGCTTTGGGTGAGTTCTTGAGTTAACTGGTTGAGGGTTTTGTTGGATAGTTCTGCCCAACGTTGTTCGGTACTAATGCCAACAGCGGCAATTAAACTTTGCCACAGGCGACGCGGTAGGGGAACTGGGCAGCTGGTGGAAATTGCTTTTTGGGGTAGTTGGGATTTAACTGCTAATAGCATTTCCCGCAGGCTTTCTGGATTGTACTGGGGAAGCCAGTTAATTTGCAAAGTCGCCTGATATTTGCAGTCGTGCAGCACTCTGGCACCCCAAGCAGAGAGTTTCAACGCGGCGGGGCCACTTACACCCCAATGGGTAATTAGCAATGGCCCTGTTTGTTCTAGCTGGGTTTTACCGGCAGTTAATAACCGCAGGCGCACGTTTTCTACGCTGACTCCAGGCAAATCTTTTAGGCGGGAGTCAGGGATGTTAAAGGTAAATAGTGAGGGGACTGGTGGTTCTATAGTGTGTCCTAAATCTTTTGCCCAGTGGTAGCCTTGAAGGTTGCTACCAGTTGCGAGGAGAATGCGATCGCAATTTATTCTCTCTTTTGACTTCAACACTATCTCAAACCCTCCCCCCTCCTCGTTCCCCGCCTCAGCCTCGATTCCATCAACAGGGTTCAACGGTAAAATCGATGCCACAGGTATCCCCGTGCGAATTTCGACCCCAGCTGCGTCTGCTGCCTTAATCAAACAATTCACAATCGTTTCTGAACTATCTGTAACCGGAAACATCCTACCATCCGGCTCAGTTTTCAACTTTACGCTATGAGTAGCAAACCACTCTACTGTATCCTTGGCTTGAAAGCGACTAAAAGCACCCCGCAGAGCTTTTCCGCCTCTGGGGTAATTTTGCACCAATCCAGAGGGGTCGAAGCAAGCATGAGTGACGTTGCACCGTCCGCCGCCGGAAATGCGAACTTTGCTCAGAAGTTGTCTCCCTGCTTCTAACAAAATAACTTGGGCGCGCGGATTGGCTTTGGCACAGGTAATGGCACCAAAAAAACCCGCTGCCCCACCGCCAATTACCACGACTCGTAAAGGTTGCACAATCAAAAGGTAATATCTAACTACTATTCTTCTAATTCAAAATCCTCTTTGGTGGCACCGCACAGAGGACACACCCAGTCATCGGGTATATCTTCAAAAGGTGTGCCTGGTGCGATACCTCCATCTGGATCGCCTTCTGCGGGATCGTAAACGTATCCGCACTTACATAGATACTTTTTCATTTTATCTGTTTTCCTTACAATTCTTCTGTATGATAAAGCCCCCTGAAGTCGGAACTCCAGAGGCTTATTAATCAGCAGGCTCCAGTCTCGATTAATACTGGTGCAATTTTATTAATCTTACCCCCCTTTTGAAGGCAGCAGGGTGGTTCATACAACCCCTACAAAATATCGAAAATTGCCATACTTTGTAGGAGCATGGCAATCAAAAGCCCCTACCGCCGACCAAAATCAACATTACAAAATTTTCTTGTAATAAATGAAACCACTCTGCAATTTACCCTTGGGTAGATTGGGGGCTGATCTTAGCTGTAGACTTAATCGATTCAAGACCCACAAAATTACAGCTTGGCTTTTCCTTTCGACCAATAGCCGTGTTCGTCTTGTTCAAATTGCTCAGAAACTACATCCCAAGCATGATGTTCAGCCTTAGATTCATCGCCAGATTCAGTTAAAGCTTGATTGTAATTGGCGATAAATGTTCTTTGAGCGTCTTCTGAAAGGTGAGAGCGAACTTCTGGGGACAAATCGCTGGGGTTTTCCAGTTGTCCGGAACGTTTGCGGGGTAATGTTGTTTCGCTGGTATGCACTTCTTCGCCACCAGCACTTTCTAGTAGTAGCTGAATTTCACCAGTTTTATCGGCGGGGACTTCCACAGCTAACAAAAAGTCTCCGGCTTCCACGCGGGTTTGATAGATGGCGGCTTTTTCTTCTGGCATTCCCAGAGCTATCAAAGCTGAGACTAAGCCAGCGCCAGTTGCACCTGCGATCGCTCCACTAGCTGCACCCAGCAACGCTGCACCCAATGGCCCTGCTGCCACCACTTGCCCCACAAACGGAATAAATAGCATTCCCACGCCAGTCAGCAAAGCTAGAGCTGAACCAAACAAGGAACCAAAGATTCCACCTTGTTTGAGTCCACCTAAGATTACATCTTTTTTGGTGATGAAGCCAGTAATCCGGGTTTCCGAGTGAAAGTTTTTGCCGATAATTGAAATGTCATCGCGGGAAACCCCACGCTCCAGCAAGCGGGGAATTACTTTATCAATTTGCTCGCGCTCTTTGAAAACGGCTGATATAGTTCTTTCAACAATGGAAACCGTGGACTGTGTAGTGGTGTCTATGGCTGTCATTCACTTCTCCTGAGAATTTTTAACTTTTGTTAAGTCTTCTAGGAGTTTATGTAACAATGCGATCGCGCTGCATGGCCCCCAAGATTGATTAAAAAAATGTACTTTTGGATACTGATAATAATTAATAGATTGAGCTAGTACCGCCTAGTTTTCTCAATTCCGAACAAAATCCCAGTAGCAATCGAAAGCAGGATTAACATCCAAATTACGCCGCCTGGTAAGAACGTGAGAATGCCAAAGCCCCTCAGCACATAAACAGCGACGGTTAGCCCTAGAACACCAGCAAAAATAGCAGAAATCAGATTTTCGGAATTAGGAGATCGACTCACTTTCCTTGACCAAATAAATGGTAAAACAGAGTATACGATTAGTTAACGTCTGCTCAGGCTGTTTATGGCGCTCTTGATACCAGCACCGACTGTAAACAAGGCTAAAGCTTAGATGACATATTCAGGAATCTGCTGGATAACACCTGACCCTCTTTTGAATCACGATAGTGGATGCGATCGCTCTGGCCATGCCAAAAATATACAACACGATTGACGTTCCGGCGTTAGAACGGCTCACTTTCGTTGACTCCTGAAATGAGACTGGGTGGGATAATCGGTAGATGGACTGATTTGCTTTGACTATTGCCCTTGGGCAGAGCAACGTTCACTACATATGGAATTAGTATAATCTCAGAAAAAATGATCTAGGAGTGGCTGAGTCAGCATGAGTATACTTTCTCCGTCGGACTCGATGGATGCCTTCTCAGACTCACCGCTGAGTAGGGGATGCTCAACGGCGCTTTTAAAAGGCGAGATTTTGTTGGAAACCCGAAAGCATTCTGCTTGGGGTGGTGCTGTCACAGCCCAAATGTATTTGCCTTCTTCGCGATCGCTTATCTGGCCCCAATTAACAGATTACCCCCGATGGGTGCATTATTTCCCGGATGTCATTCGTTCGGAGGTTCTTCACCCACCAGATGCTTTAAATCAAGGTTGCAAACGTCTTTATCAAGTTGCCAATAAAGCTTTCCTGTTTCTCAGTATCCAGGTTGAGGCTTATCTAAGGGTAGTTGAAATTGTTCAGCAGCAAATTCAGTTTCGCTTAGAAAAAGGCAGTTTTGTTGATTTCTCAGCCGATTTAAGTCTGCAAGATTACGCGGATGGAACTTTGCTCACCTATGCTGTGCAAGCAACGCCCACTATCCCAGTACCGTCACTTTTTATTGAACAGGCAATGCAATTGGAATTGCCTGCTAATATGCGAAAAATGCGGCAGGTTCTTTGTGGGGGTTAGGGGCTGGGGACTGGGGGCTGGGTAAGATTTTTTCCCAATCCCCAATCCCCAATCCCCAATCCAATGACCTCATGAAAAAAGTTGATGTCCTAGTCGTCGGTTCCGGTCACAATGGCTTGGTAGCAGCACTACTACTAGCACGCCAAAAATTTGACGTTTTAATAGTTGAAGAAAAAGCAGTTATTGGCGGTGCTTGTCGTACAGAAAAACCATTTAAAACTGCGCCACAATTAAACATTTCAACTGGTGCTTACCTGCTGGGATTAATGCCCCCGGAACTCCTGCAAATTTTAGATATAGATTTGCCTCTCATCCGCCGTGACCCGCACTACTTTCTCCCCACAACAGACAAGCGTTATCTGCTGTTCGGTTCAGACGTAAAGGCGATGCAGCAACAATTTACAGAATTCTTCTCTGAAGCTGACTGGAAAGCTAACCAGAAGTTGCAAGAGGAAATTGCCCAGATTCGGGAAGATATTACACCAACTTGGCTAGAAGAACCGCTTTCAATTGAAGATACAGCAGAACGCTACCTACGCCCATCTTTGCGTCAGGTATTCATTAATTTGTGTCGAAAATCAGTAGGCGAATATCTGAATCGCTTTGAGTTTAAAAGCGATTTGCTAAAAGCAATGTACGCTGTGACTGATGGGTTTTCGGGACTCTATGGCACTTGGGATACTCCTGGTACGGGGATGAATTTTTTAATTCATAATATGTGCAGACTTCCAGATAGCGACGGCACTTGGATGATGATTAAAGGCGGTATGGGTACAGTAACTCAACGTCTTGCGGATGCGGCAATTAAAGCTGGTGCGAAGATAGAAACGGGATGCGGTGTGAGGCAAATTCTGCTAGAAAATGGCGTTGCCAAAGGCGTTGTTTTGCAAAATGATACGGAAATATCTGCTAATACTGTAATTGTGAATGCCGATCCCTTCCGAATGCGCGATTTAATTGGTGCGGAAAATTTGCCAGCAAATTACAACGCCAGAATCGATAATTATCGCAAAGACGGTTCTACCTTTAAGGTGAATTTATGTCTCAAAGGATTGCCAAAATTTACCTGTCTGCCTGAAGATTGCGGTCAGTACGGCACTACAATTCACCTGCTTCCAGATGAGGCACAGGTGATGCAGCAGTTGCGGAGCACTTTCGCTGATGTGCAAGCTGGTCGCCTCCCGGATTTTCCGGCGATTGAGTGGTATATTCACACTACCCTCGACCCATCTATGCAGGATGCTGAGAAACACCACAATTCAGCGCTGTTTGTGCAGTGGGTGCCTTATGAATTACAGGGTACAACTTGGGATGAGGAAGAAAGCAGATATATTAGTCATTTGCTGGAAATATGCGATCGCTTCGCCCCCAACACGTCACAATTAGTTCAAGAAGTGTTTCCCCTCCATCCCCAGAAGCTAGAACAATACTTTGGTTTGACGCGGGGACACATTCATCACGTTGATAACTCTTTTGGTTTTGCTGACAGGTTGCCTTACAATACACCGATACCGGGACTTTATTCTGCTAGTGCAGCTTGTCACCCCGCTGGTTCTGTGATTGGTGCGGCGGGTTATAATTCAGCCCAGCGCGTGTTGCGAGACTTTAGTTGTTAAGGCAAAGGTACGCTAAGGTAATCGCAAATGAGCAGGGAGGCTTTGCGTTAGCGAAGCGGCGCGACAGCGCTACCTTTGTGTTTATAGATAGATATTAGACGGGAGAGCGTGAGCGTGGACGTTAAAGCAGCAATAGCATTTGAGGCGGGTAAACCGTTAACTATTGAAACGGTACGGCTGGATGGCCCCAAGGCGGGCGAGGTGCTGATAGAAATTAAGGCAAGTGGGGTGTGTCATACTGACGCTTACACCCTTTCTGGTACCGATCCTGAAGGTTTGTTTCCGGCAATTTTAGGACATGAGGGCGCTGGAGTTGTTGTGGAAGTTGGCACCGGAGTGAGTAGTTTAAAAGAAGGCGATCGCGTAATTCCCCTCTACACTCCAGAATGCCGTCAGTGCGAATACTGTCTAAGCAGAAAAACTAATTTATGTCAAGCTATTCGCAGCACGCAAGGGCGCGGTGTAATGCCTGATGGCACGAGTCGCTTTTCCATTGATGGTCAAATGATACATCATTACATGGGGACATCAACCTTTGCCAACTATACAGTATTGCCAGAAATTGCCGTTGCCAAAATCCGTGAAGATGCCCCCTTTGATAAAGTTTGCTACATCGGTTGTGGCGTTACTACAGGGATTGGCGCAGTTATCAACACTGCCAAAGTAGAACCGGGAGCCAATGTTGTAGTGTTTGGATTAGGCGGTATTGGTTTAAATGTTATTCAGGGGGCGCGGCTGGTTGGCGCTAATATGATTGTGGGTGTTGATATTAATCCGAGTAAGCGATCGCTTGCAGAAAAATTCGGCATGACTCACTTTGTAAATCCCAAAGAAGTCGAAGGCGATTTAGTTGCTTACTTGGTAGATTTAACTAAAGGCGGTGCCGATTACAGCTTCGAGTGTATTGGTAATGTGAATATCATGCGCCAAGCTTTAGAATGCTGCCATAAAGGTTGGGGAGTTAGTGTTATTATCGGCGTTGCTGGTGCTGGGCAAGAAATCAGCACTCGCCCCTTTCAACTTGTCACCGGGCGCGTTTGGAAAGGTTCTGCTTTCGGTGGTGCTAGAGGTCGCACAGATGTCCCGAAAATTGTTGATTGGTACATGGAAGGTAAAATCAACATTGACGACTTAATTACTCATGTTATGCCGATTGAACGCATCAATGATGCTTTTGATTTAATGCACCACGGCGAATCTATCCGCAGCGTCGTCACATTTTAGATTTAGTAGTGTAGGCATTGCCTACCAACTCTAATTCCCCTGAAATTATCCTTTTTTCTCTCAAATTTTCTCTACATCTTCTTTTGGCTGGAGTGGTTCGTGAAAGCTATTTTTAAACAGGTGCGACGACACAAGCGCGAGTTTGTGTCGTCGCACATTTTCTAAACGCTGTCAAACAAAACAGTCGTCATATAATGTTCTGCCCACTCCAAACCAAAGGCTTTTTCTAGCACCCGACGAGTTTTGTCATTCTGCTGCTGTTTAGTAGAGTAGTAGCGTTGCCCGTTAAGGATTTCAGCTTGTTTTTCAGAACTTACTGGCTCGGCCGCGATCGCATTGAGACAATGAATTTCTAAAAACGACTCCACGCGAGAGAGAAACTGATTTTCTTCTTCTGGGCTACCAGGACGCACAAAAAAGCAAAATTCCGAAAAAATATCGCCCCAATCGGGTAATTCGCGGGGTTGAGAGAAGTTGGGGGCGGGTAGCCCCCCAAGGGAAAAAGTATATTCTTCGGGTAATGAGCGATCGCTGCTGACGGGAGAAAGATCCGCGATCGCTGCACTAATTTGTCCCCGACCACCGATTAAATCGCAGCCAAACATCGGCAGATTGTATTGTGGGTGAGGAAACATCACGCAATGCAAAATATCCAGCATTGTGCCGACTTTTGCCAATTCTAGGTGCATTTTGCGAAATTGCGGCGACTGGTAGCAGCGATTTTCAATCGTCAGCTTTTCTCCCTCTAATCTTCCTTCCACATAACCCAACTCAGCTGGTAGTTGGTAAGGTGAAAGATCGAGGTGTTTGTGCCAAACTGCTTCAATAGTGTCAGCCAGTTGGCGAATTAGAGGGTGTTGTTGTTCGCGTAGGGAAGACTTTGAAGTTTCTAACATTTCTTAAAATTTGCTTTCTCTTAACTACGATAATCCAGCAGCAGACACAGGTAGGTTAAGAATATCAGCTTGTCAGGGACAAAAAAAGCTATAACAGCCTATATATGCCAGTGACAGCAGTAAAAATATGAAGGGTGAAGTATTAGGGCGCTACAAAATCGATCAGCAGCTAGGTAAACGTGCTGGAAGACGCACGGTGCTAGCGCGTGACAACCAAACTCAAGAATTAGTCGTAGTCAAGCTATTGTCTTTTAGCAGCGATTTTGAGTGGGAGGAGCTTAAGTTATTTGAACGGGAAGCGGAAACTTTAAAATCTTTAACCCATCCGGCTATTCCGCGCTACTTAGATTATTTTGAACTTAATTCATCAGCATACAAAGGATTTGCCCTCGTTCAAACCTACGTGGAAGGGAAATCTTTAGAAGAACATCTCAAAGGAGGACGAACTTTTAGCGAAGCAGATATCAAGGAAATTGCCACAGCAATTTTAGAAATTCTCAATTATTTACATAGCCGTCAACCAGCAGTAATCCACCGCGATATTAAACCCAGCAATATTTTATTAACCAATCGTTCTGGTAATAGGGTTGGCGAAGTCTACTTAGTAGATTTTGGTTCGGTGCAGACTCTCGCCGCCAAAGAAGGCGGGACAATTACAGTGGTGGGAACTTATGGCTATATGCCACCAGAACAATTTGGTGGACGTGCAGTTCCCGCATCCGATCTTTATAGTTTAGGTGCAACTTTAATATATCTAGCAACGGGTAAGCATCCTGCCGATTTACCGCAAACCGATGACTTACAAATTGAATTTGAAAAAGCTGCTAATCTCAGTCCTGCTTTAATCAATTGGTTAAAGCGGATGACTCGCCCCAGTCTCAACCGACGCTTGGCTTCTGCTAAGGAAGCACTGCAAGCCCTCATGCAGCCGCAGGAACCAGACATTGCTCATGTAACTGTGAGGAAACCGGCTGGTAGCAAAATTTCCGTGACTGAAAAAGCAGATTCTCTAGAAATCTTCATCCCTCCACTGGGGTTCAATTCTAATATTTTAAAGCTGTGCTTTTTTGCGATCGCTTGGAATTCTTTCATACTACTGTGGACAAGTTCTTTATTCTTTACAGCTTCCGGTATTAACTTCTTCATGGTGTTGTTCTCCCTACCTTTTTGGTACCAAGGCATTTATATGGTATGGCAGGTTCTCTTTGGGTTGTTTGGACGTGTTCGGCTGAGTCTCGATCCGCAGAAAATTACCTTAACCTATGAGATATTTGGATTTAAATTCAATTTTCCTAAGCCAGCACAAAGACAAGACATCACTATGCTGGAACACACCAGAAAATATTTGACAACAGGCCACAGGGGCAGACAAATTGAGGTCCAACCCCGCGTTATTATTTGGGCGGGAACGCAGAAATATGAGTTGGTTACTGATGAGTTGATAACTGAACCGGAACTCAACTGGCTCGCTCATAAACTGAGCGATTGGTTGAAATTGCCAATTATAAGACCCATTAAAAGCGAGCAGCTTCTTCCATCTGATAGTTAGTCTCCTATATTTGAGCATGGATAGTTTATCCGAGACTGGGATGTTTGGTTTAGGATGGACTGAAGTGGGTGTAATAGCGATCGCTCTTTTTCAAGAAATCTCATTCTTGTTACAAAAAAGTTTGACAACAATAGTAAAAGTATGAAGGGTGAAGTATTAGGCCGCTACCAAATCGAACAGCAGCTAGGTAAACGTGCTGGACGAAGAACGCTGTTAGCGCGTGACAACCAAACTCAAGAATTAGTTGTAGTCAAGCTATTATCTTTTAGCAGCGATTTTGAATGGGAGGCTCTTAAGTTATTTGAACGGGAAGCGGAAACTTTAAAAACTATTTCCCATACTTCTATTCCCCGCTATCTCGATTTTTTTGAGCTAGATTTACCCACAGGTAAAGGATTTGCTCTCGTACAAAGTTATGTAGATGGGAAATCTTTAGAAGAACATCTTAAAGCTGGACGTACTTTCAGCGAAGACGAAGTAAAGCAACTAGCCAAAGACCTTTTAGAAATTTTAATTTACTTGCATGGTCGTCAGCCTCCCGTTATCCACCGGGATATTAAACCTAGCAATATTTTATTAGCCAATCGTTCTGGTAATAGCGTTGGCGAAGTCTACTTAGTTGATTTCGGTTCGGTGCAGACTCTCGCCGCTAAGGATGGTGGGACAATTACAGTGGTGGGAACTTATGGCTATATGCCGCCAGAACAATTTGGCGATCGCGCAGTTCCATCATCCGATCTTTACAGCTTAGGCGCAACTTTGATTACTTTGGTGACGGGAAGTCATCCCGCAGATTTACCGCACAAGGATGGACGCATTCAATTTGAGAAAGCGTGCAATCCTAGTCCAGCCTTTAGCAGATGGTTGCGGTGGATGATAGAACCCAGTTTAGACCGCCGCTTTGCTTCTGCGCCCGTTGCGCTGCAAGCACTCGAAAAGCCGCCGGAAGAACCAGAAATCGCTCCTTTAGTTGTTAGTAAACCAACGGGTAGCAAAGTTTCTTTGAAAAAAGACAATGATTATTTAGAAATTCTCCTCCATCCAGAGGGATTTAAGTTTAATTTGGTATTCTTGTACTGTGTTGACCTTTTTGTGGCTATAGTTCTGTTTTCTGCCTTTTCTGCCTCTATCCCTTGGATGAGCCAATTTTTCTTTTTGGTGCTGATACTACCTTTGTGGAGGACTTTGTTTGCATTATTTCGCCGAGTCAGGTTGCGGCTCGATCAGCGACAAATTTCCCTAATTTATGAGATATTTGGAATAAAGTTTAAATATCCCAGTTCGGCATCGAAACAAGATATCAATAAGTTGGAAGTGAAATATGTAGACCAAGTTAGGCAGAAGATTATTATTTGGGTAGGTACGCAAAAATATGAGCTTGGCGGTAACGGTATCATTTCTGAACCGGAACTCGACTGGCTGGCTTATGAACTTAGCGATTGGTTAGGATTACCAATCAATGTCAGGAAATGACCTAGTAGCGAGAGTTGATAGGACACGAAGAGATCCCCCAACCCGCCTTATTAAGGGGGGCTAAAGGACAAAGAGATGTCCCTAACCCCCTTATTAAGGGGGTCGCCGCAGGCGGAGGGATCGAGGTTTGAAACCCTCAGTGCGTAAGTCCTAGTTAAATTAAGATGTTTTACAGGAGAGTGATATGTTTGGTTTAGGATGGCCGGAAGTGGGTGTGGTAGCGCTCGCTGCTATTTTAATCTTTGGCCCCAAGAAGATTCCAGAATTAGGTAGCGCGCTAGGGAAAACCTTGCGCGGCTTTAAGGATGAAATGAATCGCGAAGGCGAGGAACCATCCCAGGAAAATCAAGATAATAAATAAAGGCAAAAGGCAAAAGGAAGAATTCCTCACTTTTTGCCTTTTACCTTTTTATAGCTTCTGTACTACAGAAGACTTCACACTATCTTTGTTCTCCACTGGGATAGTGTTATTTTCGATGTTTTCCCCGACTGGGCGACGCGCCTCAATTAAGCTAATTGCGCGAGTGACGCTTTCTGGTAAAATCACCACCAAGCTGCCTTCTGGGGCTTGGTCGAGAGCGGTGTTAATCGCTGTCGTCTCATCAAGGATAGTTTCATACTGAGCATCTGGCTTTTCTTGGGATATCCCTTGAGAAATTAACTCAGAGGCATTACCGCGATCGCGTCCCCGCGTATCATCGTCTTCCTTAACGATAATGCGATCGAATATTAGGCTAGAGAGTTTACCCAGCGTCACAAAATCTTCGTCACGGCGATCGCCAGGGCCACCCACAACCCCAATCCTTACCCCAGGCCAATTGCGGACAAAACCGCCCAGCGCCTCGTAAGAAGCTGCATTGTGAGCATAATCTATCAGAGCATTATATTTGCCCAGATTGAACATATTCATCCGCCCCGGTGTCTGAGAAGCCGAAGCCCGGAACGTACTTAAACCCTGACGAATCTCCTCAATTTTCACCCCTTGAGCAAACGCCGCCAGACTCGCCGCCAGCGCATTCGCAATTTGGAAAGGTGCCAACCCACCCATTGTCAATGGTACATTCACCGCCTGCTCAATTCGGAGCGTCCAATCTGCCTTTAAAATTGACAGATAGCCATTCTCATAAGCTGCTGCCAAGCCGCCTTTGCGCGTATGGCTTTGCACCAACTCATTCTCCGGGTTCATGGTGAAATAAGCTACTTGCCCTTTCACGCGCCTTGCCATCGCCGCCACTAGAGGATCGTCTGCATTAAGTACCGCATAGCCTTCTGGCGCAACCGCTTCAGCTACCACACTCTTAAGATGAGCCATATCATGTATGGTTTCAATATCACCAATTCCCAGGTGATCTGCGGCGACGTTTAAAACTACGCCCACATCGCAAGTGGTGAAAGCCAACCCAGACCGAAGAATACCGCCGCGTGCAGTTTCCAGCACCGCCACCTCTACCGTAGGATCTGAAAGAATCAAATTGGCGCTTTGCGGGCCAGTGTTGTCTCCTGGTTCCGCCATGTAATCACCAATGTAGGTGCCATCGGTAGTTGTGTAGCCAATGGTTTTACCTGTCTGCTTAAAGATATGGGCAATCAGGCGCGTGGTGGTGGTTTTGCCGTTAGTTCCAGTGATGGAAACAATGGGAACACGACTGGGAGACCCTTGCGGGAACAGCATATCCAGCACTGGTGCTGCGACATTTCGCGGTAAACCCTGGCTGGGACAGACGTGCATCCGGAATCCAGGGGCGGCGTTTACCTCAACAATCACGCCATTCATTTCTCTAAGTGGTTTGCTGATATCATTTGTCACCACGTCAATTCCAGCAATATCCAGACCGATAATCTTAGCTATTCGTTCAAAAAGCCAGATATTTTCTGGATGAACCTCGTCAGTACGGTCAACAGCAATGCCTCCGGTGCTGAGGTTTGCTGTTGCCCGCAGGTAACAAATCTCACCTTTGGATAGCACCGTCTCTAGGGTGTATCCCTGCCGTTGCAAAAGTTGCCAAGATGTACGGTCTAGTTCTATTTTGGTGAGGACGTTATCGTGTCCTTCCCCGCGATTCGGGTCGCGATTGGTTTCTTCTATTAGTTGCTCAATTGTGGACTTGCCATCTCCCACAACGTGGGCGGGGACTCGTTCCGCTACCGCCACCATTTTGCCATTTATTACTAGCACCCGATGATCCCGTCCGGTATAGAAGCGTTCCACGATTACGGATCGGGTTTTGGAGGCAGCACTGGCAGCATCGTAGGCTTCCTGTGCCAGTTGCCCGTCGTTGATGTTGATGGTGATACCTCGTCCGTGATTACCGTCCAGAGGCTTGATCACAATTGGGTAGCCACCAACGTCTTCTATGGATTGTTCGAGTTCATCTAGATAGTTAATTACGGTGCCACGCGGTACTGGCACCCCAGCTTCGTGTAGGATTTTTTTGGTGCCTTCTTTGTCGCAGGCAAGCTCTACCCCTAAAATTCCGGAGTAAGTGCTGAGCGTTGCTTGCATTCGCTTCTGGTAAATGCCATAGCCCAGCTGAACCATAGAACGGGCGCTTAAAGACATCCAGGGAATACCCCGCGCTTCTGCTTCTTTGACGATGGTTTCGGTGCTGGGGCCGAGAGCGGCATCGCGCGCCAAGTCTCTCAAGTCTTTGAGATCCTGCTGTAATTCCGCCTCTGGATAGCTGCCTGTGTCTACAATACTTTGGCATAGCCGCACTGCTGCTCTGGCGGCATAGCGACCCGCTTGTTCATCAAAATACTCGATGACTACCTGGTAAGTGCCTGAAGTTGCGGTTTCGCGGGTACGCCCAAAGCCGACTTTCATCCCCGCGAGTTCTTGTAGTTCTAAGGCGACGTGTTCAATGATGTGTCCCATCATCGTGCCTTCCTGAACTCTGCTTAAGAAGCCACCTCGGCAACCAGGGGAACAGAAGTGTTCTACCAGACTCGGCAGTGCCTGAACTAATCCCTCGTAGAAGCCTGGAATTTCATTAGATGGCAACTCTGCCAGCTCTTCTAAGTCTAGGCGCATGACTACCAGTTTGTGGCGTCGAATGCTCCAGTAGTTTGGGCCCCGTAATGTCTGGATTTTTAGAATTCTCATACCTAATTTTGCGGGTGATTCAGAGGATGTGGGCGGTAGGGCGGGGTAGGGACTTTCACACAAAGCGATTTCGATATAGGTGTGCTTTTCTTTTATATAGACTTAATGCGAAAGCCCTTACATCTTGGTGGGAAAGCTGGCACTGGTTCCTGATGACCCCGCCCTTATTTAGTAATCTCTTAGTTTCCAGCTTTAAAAAGTGATAAAACTGTTCTCTACGAACAGTTTTATGACAAATGTAAAATTTAAAATCAAACATTCGGGGGCAAAATGACTCGCTGCTGTAGATGGTAGCGATCGCCATAGCTGAGAATGTGTACCCGGAGATTGAATATACTAATTGGTTCGGTAGCTCCCACTGAAGGCTGGTTCGTGTAAGAAACTTCACCGGGATCGACGATAGAAACTGTACCTTTACCCATCACCTGCAATACACCGTCTCCCTCGATTAAGGCGCAGGTATCTTCGTCAATACCCATCCCTAGCTTATCTGGATGACCGGAGATCGCGCTGATCAACCGCGCCATGCGATTGCGATTGTGAAAGTGCTGATCGACTATTACATCCGGGAAAATTCCTAATCCCACTGCCATATCAACTAAGGAACGATTGGGAGATTCGCCGCTACCGCCACCAGCTATCATGTGATGTCCCATCACCGCCGCCCCTGCACTGGTGCCTGCTAAAGTAATCTCACCCAAATGCGCCCGCTTGCGAATTCTTTCCATCAATGGTGTTTCTGCCAATAGTCCGCACAGTCGCAGTTGGTCGCCACCTGTCAGGAATACTCCAGTACACTCTTCAATGTACTCCTGCATCAAGGGATCTTCACTTTGAGAGCGATCGCGGATGTCTAGCACCTTTACCACCTTCGCTCCCATTTCCGTAAAAATGGTACGGTAGCGATCGCCAATAACTGCTGGTTCTCGCGATGCTGATGGAATAATCGCAATAGTCGCCTCTAGCGCCCCAGCACGATTAAAAAAAGTTTGTAGGATTTCGCGTCCATGAACTTTGTCTTCAGCGCCGCCAATAATCATAATGGCGGTTTTAGTCGATTGGGGCATCGTCTGTACTAAGGATTGAGATTCTAATTGCAGCATAATGTCACTTTTGAGCATAGGGTGAATCGAATACAATCTTTGGAGCTAGTTGATAGGAATGCCAATTTATCGCGTTCTTGGTTTTTGCTCAACTATCTGGACACCCTTGCTCACAAGGACAATCCCTATTTTCACTCTTGTCAATAGTCCCAATTTTTCTTAATGACAGGCGTCCGATCAACATCACCAATATTTTGCTTTTTTTTCCTGAGCCGCTCAGTAACAATGGTTACTACTCGCCATCGCGACTTAACCTTATAAGCATAATGCCAGATCCCGTAAACATTTTTTATAAAAGATTTAATATTTTTTTATGTAACACATCAACCTGTGGGCAGAATGCTTGGACTGGGGGCTAGGTACTGGGAGAATTAGGAGTTATGAGTTTTGAATTTATAACTT
This sequence comes from Trichocoleus sp. FACHB-6, assembly GCF_014695815.1. Classification (NCBI taxonomy): domain Bacteria; kingdom Bacillati; phylum Cyanobacteriota; class Cyanophyceae; order Leptolyngbyales; family Trichocoleusaceae; genus Trichocoleus; species Trichocoleus sp. FACHB-6. Next base: position 43,627 of record NZ_JACJOY010000021.1, on the reverse strand, counting down.
CTCACTCCTGGCCTCATAACTCTTTCCTAGTCCCCAATCCCTAGTCCCCAATCCCCAATCCCTATTCCTGCTGTGCGAATTGATATAGTTACTCTTTTTCCAGATTTTTTCTCCTCCCCCCTGAATTCAGGGCTGCTAGGGAAAGCTTTAGCCAAACAGATTGCCGGAGTGCATCTGGTAAATCCCCGCGACTTTGCCACCGATAAACACCACCGCGTCGATGATGAACCATACGGCGGCGGCGTGGGAATGCTGATGAAACCAGAACCGATATTCGCGGCTGTGGAGTCGCTACCCGTTTTACCTAGACGCGAGGTGATCTTGATGACACCTCAGGGGCAAACGATGAATCAGCCGCTGTTGCGAGAATTGGCGACAAATTATGACCAGTTAGCGATTATTTGCGGACACTATGAAGGTGTGGATGAGCGAGTATTACATTTAGTGACGCGGGAGGTATCTTTGGGCGATTTTGTGCTGACGTGTGGAGAAATCCCAGCATTGGCACTAATTAATGGTGTTGTGCGCCTGCTACCGGGAACAGTGGGAAAGGAAGAGTCGCTGAAAGCAGAGAGTTTCGAGGCGGGATTATTGGATTATCCCCAGTACACTCGTCCGGCGGAGTTCCGCGGCTGGAAAGTGCCACCAGTGCTGCTGTCGGGAAATCATGCGGAGATTGAACGCTGGCGAAACTCACAGCAAATAGAGAGAACGCGCGATCGCCGCCCCGATTTATACGCTCAATGGTTGGACGATAATGCTAACGGGGGCTAGGGACTGGGGGCTGGGGACTAGGGGCTGGGGACTAGGGGCTAGGGACTAGGTAAGACTTTTTCCCAATCCCCAATTCCCAATCCCCAATTCCCAATTCCCAATCCCCAATCCCCAATTCCCAATCCCCAATCCCCAATAGGTAAAAATTCTATGAACATAAGAATTGGCAACGGTTACGATATCCACCGTCTAGTTTCCGGTCGTCCCCTGATTCTAGGAGGGGTGAAAATAGAGCATGAGTTGGGGTTGCTGGGACACAGTGACGCTGATGTGTTGACGCACGCAATTATGGATGCGATGCTTGGTGCCTTAAGTTTGGGTGATATTGGTCATTATTTTCCCCCCACAGATGAAAAGTGGGCGGGTGCTGATAGTTTAGTGCTGCTATCGCAGGTAAATGCGCTAATTCGCGATAAAGGCTATTCAATTGGAAATATTGATTCTGTGGTGGTGGCGGAACGTCCGAAACTGAAACCGCATCTAGAGAAAATGCGCGATCGCTTATCCCACGTCCTAGAATTAAAACCCGACCAAATTGGACTCAAAGCCACCACCAACGAAAAGTTAGACGCAGTTGGGCAAGAAGCAGGAATCGCCGCTTATGCTGTTGTCTTACTGGTAGCTTCTAATTAACTTGGCTAAACCATATCGAGTCAAAGGTTAAAAATGTTTAGGATAGGAATGAACCAGAGACGGATAAGGCAGAGACTCTCAACGCGCTGGGAGCATTAAGGTAATGGAAGCTGGAAGATTTGAACTTACTCAGGGCGATTCTCTTGTTGATATTATTGCCTGCAACCCTGAAGGGCAAACGGTTCTAGTAGTTGAAGTCAAAGCTACTAAACTCAATGATAGTAAAGCAAAACAATGGGCGATCGAGAAACTCAAGTCGTATCTGCAAGCGGCGAATACGAAAATTCCCTTTGCCATACTGGCTGATCTTGAAAACATTGAGATTTTTCAATGGGACGGGGCTAATTTATCGGAACCCGTTAGCGTACTTAAGACTGCTACAGTGCTTAATCATTACGACCCCGAATTTAGCAGCAAACGGATATTTGGGCCATACCATAACACACTCGTTGAAGCTTGGCTGCGAGACTTAGCCTATCATTGGAAGTCGGAAACCCCGCCAGCATCAGAAGAATTGGCAGCCATCGGTTTGTTGCAGGCGCTGGAAGATGGAGATACTTACTCTGAAGGTGGCGCTTCTTGGTGATACTTTACGTTGAGACTAATTTCTTGATGAGCATTGCCACAGGACGCGACTCCCAAGCGAATACTTTGCTAGAGAATACGACCGCATCAGTCCAGATAGCGATACCAAGTATTTGCTGCATGGAAGCTCTCTCTGCATTAGAGGATGAACTGAAGCGCCGCAATCGTTTCATGGATGAACTGAAAAAACAAATTAGCCAGTTACGACGAGATGTCACCTCATCCCACGCCCAGTCTCTCTTTTCTCATTTACAACAGGCCTTAATTGAGAATCAGGCGCTATTCAATGATGTCGAAACCCGTCTCTTTCAAGCCCTCGATCATCTCAACACCAAGGCAGAGATAATTCCCTTAACTGGCGATATGCTTCAAGAAAGCTTGGATACACGTTTTATCAACAAAGACCCTACGGATAACTTGATTTTGCACTGCATTCTTAATCATGCACACCTGCATCCTAGAGATATCAAAGTCTTCCTCAGTGCTAATTTCAAAGAATTTAATACGCCGGAAGTTCAAGCGGCTTTGGGTAAGAATGGCGTGAATAGGTATTTTAGCCGCACGCAAGACTTCCTTGGTTGGCTACAGACTCAGTAAGCTTTATCAGCAGTTAGTAGAGAAACATTATGAGAATCCCTGTTATTAAATATTGTTGGCGGCGTGTGGTGGCTTTTGGGCTGGCGGTAGTGAGCGCGATCGCGCTTCATGGCTGCAACCCAACAAACCTCAAAAAAACCGAAGCCGCCCAATTGTCGTATATCGGAGACGCTAGCCTCAGCGAACCCAATTCCTTTAACTACATCCTCAGCGAAGGTGCACCTGATGTTCTTAGCCTTGTTTATGAGGGGCTGCTGACTCAAAATGGACTCACTGGAGAACTAGAGCCAGCTTTGGCTGAGAAATGGGAAATTTCTGAAGATAAGAAACGGATTGTTTTTACTCTCAAACCAGGGCTGAAATGGTCTGATGGTGCGCCTCTAACCGCAGATGATGTGGTTTTTACCTACAACGATATTTTCTTAAACAAGGAGATTCCCACAGATATCAGAGACATCCTCAAAATTGGTAAAAGTGAAGCGCTGCCAAGCGTCCGCAAAATAGACGATTTGAGGGTAGAATTCACAGTCCCGGAGCCGTTTGCTCCCTTTCTTCGCTACAGCGGTGGGTTGGCAATTTTACCAGCTCATGCCTTACGGGAATCTGTTCAAACTAAAGATAAGGATGGAAAGCCTAAGTTTCTTACAACTTGGGACACCGATACAGATCCTAAAAAAATTGTCGTCAATGGCCCTTATATGCTGGAAAGCTACACGCCTAGCGAGCGGGTAGTGTTACGACGCAATCCCTACTATTGGAAAAAAGATGCACAAGGCAATCAGTTGCCTTACATCGAGCGCTATTACTGGAATATTGTAGAATCTACTGACACTCAATTACTTCAGTTTCGCTCTGGGAGTTTGGATACATTTACTGTTTCTCCTGACTATTTTTCCTTGCTAAAACAACAGGAAAAGCAAGGAAAATTTACGGTTTATACCGGGGAAGCGGAAATGAGTACAACTTTTGTAGTTTTTAATCTGAACCAAGCCAAAGATTCAAAAAATCAGCCGTTGGTAGATCCGATTAAATCTCGGTGGTTCAATACGGTGGAATTTAGACAGGCTGTGGCTCATGCAATTGATCGTCCGGCAATGATTAACAATATTTATCGGGGGCTGGGCGAAGCGCAAAATTCACCAATCTATAAACAAAGCCCCTTTTATCTTTCACCGGAAGAAGGATTGAAAGTTTACGATTACAACCGGGAAAAAGCAAAGGACTTGTTGCGAAAAGCGGGCTTTAAATACAATGCTCAGGGGCAACTTTTCGATGCAGATGGTAATCGGGTGCGCTTTACCATGCTGACAAATGCAGGGAATAAGCTACGAGAAGCGATTGGCTCTCAGATTAAGCAAGATTTGGCTGGGATTGGTATTCAGGTGGATTTCAATGCGATCGCATTCAATACCCTGATCCAACAAGTCTACACTCAGCGGAAATGGGATAGTTACATTGGCAAAATTGGCGGCGGTGGTGTTGAGCCTAACGGTGGAGCAAACACCTGGTTGACAAAAGGAGGGTTGCATGCTTTTAATCTTGGCCCTCAAGAAAGCGAACCGCCACTGATTGGCTGGAAAGTTTCCGACTGGGAAAAGCAAATTGAGGAGCTTTATATTCGGGGTGCTGGCGAACTTGATGAAGCCAAGCGCAAAGAAATTTATGCGGAAAGTCAACGCATTACCCAGGAGAATTTGCCATTTATCTATTTGGTGAATCCGCTAACAATGGAAGCAGTACGCGATCGCATTGAAGGGATAAGATATTCAACTCTGGGAGGTGCGTTCTGGAACCTTACCGAACTTAAAGCCAAATCTGTAGAATAAAGGATGAAAAGTTTGATCAACAAACTTCGTAAATCTCGTTACCAGGCTCACCCTGGTAGCGAGAATATGAGGCAGAGCCTTACGATTCCTCTAAGGAAATATTTACATGGCAAAAATTTAGAAAAATTCTCAATTTTTACATCCTTTTTTATCAGGCAGAGCCTCCTAAACATCGTTACCAAGCTGAGCCTGATAACGAAAAAAGAAAATGTAGGCGCGAATTCTTTTCGTCAAGGCTGGGTTTTATCATTTATTATCTGTGTTACTTTTGCCTTATTTGGCTGTAGCCCGCAATCATTCAAAAGTCAGGCGGCTGAGAATTTATCCCAACTGGTGACAGTGACTTTGGCAGATCCCAAAACCTTTAATTGGGTGCTTAACCAAGAGTTTCCTCATGTTTTTCTCTTTACTTATGAGGGGTTAACATTTGAAAACAGGGTTACTGGTGAAATTGAACCAGCGTTAGCCGAATCTTGGGAAATTTCTAAAGATAAAAAACGAGTAGTTTTCACCCTGCGAGAAAACTTGAAATGGTCGAATGGTGAACCCCTGACAGCGGATGATGTTGTCTTCACTTATGAAGATGTAGTTTTTAATAAAGAAATTCCCACCGATGCTAGAGATAGCCTAAAGATTGGAACTTCTGGTGCTTTTCCGAAAGTCCGAAAGGTAGATGAGCGACGAGTAGAGTTTATTTTACCAGAACCTTTTGCGCCTTTTTTGCGAACTACCACAGGTACACAAAATGATGCTGTTATTATTTTGCCAAAACACGCCCTTCAAGACGCTGTAAAGTCAAAAAACTCCGAAGGAAAACCCAAATTAATGTCTATTTGGGGAGTTGATGCAAAACCAGATGAAATTATTGTTAATGGCCCTTACAAAATAGAAAGCTACACCACCAGCGAACGGGTTGTTTTTCGGCGTAATCCTTATTACTGGCGGCGGGATGCTCAAGGCGATCGCTTGCCTTACATTGAGCGCGTAATTTGGCAAATTACGGAAAATATGGATACTCAGCTACTCCAATTTCGCTCTAAAGATTTAGATACTACTGACGGTTGGGGACGGATGCGTCCAGAAGATTTTCCCCTACTGAAGCGAGAAGAAAAGCGGGGAAAGTTTAAAATTTACACTGGAGAGGGAAGACCGGGTACAAATTTTATTGCCTTTAACCTTAACAAAGGACGGCGTAATAGCCGCCCCCTAATTGATCCCATCAAGTCTCGCTGGTTTAATAATGTGGCATTTAGACAAGCTGTTGCTTATGCCATTGACCGACAAACTATGATTAACAACACCTTGCGCGGCTTGGGTGAATTGCAAAATTCACCTATCTCTGTGCAAAGTCCCTACTACATTTCTCCAAAAGAAGGTCTAAAAGTATACGAATATAATCCAGAAAAATCAAAAAAATTACTGTTAGGGGCGGGATTTAAATATAATGAAAAAGGCGCACTGCTAGATGCAGAAGGCAACCCCGTCCGCTTTAGTCTGATTACAAATGCTGAGAATCAAACCCGCGTGTCAATAGGAGCTACAATTAAACAAAATTTGAGCCAAATTGGCATCCAGGTTGATTTAAACCCGATGGCTTTTAACACCCTGGTAGATAAACTTGCTAATACTCTGGATTGGGAATGTTATCTTTTGGGCTTTACAGGCGGTGTTGAGCCACATAGTGGTGCTAATGTCTGGTTTACGGATGGGGGATTACATAGCTTTAATCAGGCTCCCCAAGTAGGGCAAACGCCGATTGAAGGGCGGGAGGTGTATCCTTGGGAGCAGGAAATTGCAGATCTTTACGTTAAGGCAAGCCAGGAATTAGATGAAACGAAGCGTAAGGCAATTTATGCCGAAACTCAGCGGATTACGCAAGAATATTTACCGATGATTTATCTAGTGAATGCGCTGTCAATGTCGGCGGTGCGCGATCGCGTCTCTGGCATCAAATACTCTTCCCTCGGTGGTGCCTTCTGGAATATTTATGAATTGAAAGTATCTGATTAAAGTAGTTTACACACCAAAATCAGCAATTCGTGGGTAAACTACTTTATCTGACCAATCCAAAATCTAAAATCCTTGCATCGGATGAGCCGTGTCCCAAACTGAAGCCTTACAGTCATTATTAAACGCCGTTGCCGCTGGTGAAGTAAACCCAGAGGTAGCCCTGGAAAAACTCAAGCACTTTGCCTTTGAACCAGTGGGCGATTTTGCTAAAGTTGACCATCACCGCAGTCTGAGAACTGGTTTCCCTGAGACGATTTGGGGGCCGGGAAAAACGCCGGAACAAATTGCAGCAATTATGGAAGTGATGCGCGATCGCAACCCCGTAGTCATGGCGACGCGCATTGACCCCGCAGTTTCAGACCAGCTGCAAGAAAAAGTTATTGGTCTGCGCTACTATCCCACTGCCCGGATTTGTGCTATCTCTCCTATTACCATAGAACCTCAGTATCCCGGTACCATAGGCATTCTTTCTGCTGGTACAGCCGATTTACCCGTCGCCGAGGAAGCCGCGGTGACAGCCGAACTCTCTGGCTTTCGAGTACAGCGTCTCTGGGATGTCGGCGTTGCTGGCATTCATCGCCTGCTGAGTAACCGCCACGTCCTTGAGTCGGCTAATGTGCTAATTGTCGTGGCAGGGATGGAAGGCGCTTTACCCAGCGTTGTTGCTGGTTTGGCGGATTGTCCGGTAATTGCCGTTCCCACCAGTGTCGGCTATGGCGCAAGTTTCGGCGGTCTTGCTCCCCTATTAACAATGCTTAATTCTTGTGCGGCTGGTGTAGGTGTGGTGAATATAGACAATGGTTTTGGTGCCGCTATCTTAGCAGGACAAATTTTGAGAACTGCTTATAAGTTGCAGTAAATTTAGCATTAACTTAGGTTGAGGAACTTCACGCAACTTTTTAAAATTTATTTAGATAATTTTAAATAGAATGAGAACCGCAAATTAACCAGACAAGCAGCCCCTAATATTAAAATTATCATTGGTTTTGGGTAGATGTAATAGAATAAAGCGAAGCATCAGGGTGACACCGCTAACGCCTCCGCAACCTTCCTGAGTTGAGTCGCGCCACATCTACTCAACAACTAGCGCGAGTAACTTTGGATAGGCAAAAGAATCCTGAGCTTGTAATAAGGAGCCGTGATAAGTTTGGAATACTTGACTGGCTACAGCTTTTAGGTTATCCATCAGATGCTCGTCTTCGCCCAAAGTTTCAAAGCCTAGACTCCACCAATCATTGTCTCTGATATTCACCTGAGCAATTTCTACAGCGCAGGTTTCATAAAGACGCTGCGATCGCACCTTTTTTACACTCACCCACTCGCCTTTTTCAGCAACAGATGCTACTAAGAAGCTCTCTGGTGTAGGATCTTTACAACTCCACTTTACCCATTTCTCTGCTTTCCCCTCCACTTTGTCTGCACGCAGCACGCCTAATTCTTCTTGTCGCCATTTGATTTCTAGCTTATTCTGCCGAAATTTGATACCCAGGTAATCGCACCCCGCCGCGTATAAATATAAATCTTCCCGTTCTTCTGGTGGCGTTAGATGACCTAAGAGAGAATCTGCACCGAACCACTGTTTGATTTCTTCTGGTATTGTGCCGCGATAGAACCAGCGCAGCTCCATAGTTGTTAACATCAGTTTGTTCGACTTGATAATTGGATAATTGTTTTAATGTTTATTACACATAGCCGCAACAAATTACTCAAACAAACTGCCTTAAGTAAAATAGTTTAGTTTAGTGAATCCGCTTTTTGATATAAAATATGTGAGAATTTTGGTTAATTGGTATATAAAAATACAAAAAAAACTTAAGAAATGAAACAAACGCATTGAGAAAATGCTTTATTTACATTTTAGAGTTTAGGTAAGTTGATTTATAAACTATATTGTTCAAATTGAAAAAGGCATCTGGGGATGCTTGGGTAAGGCTTACTTTTTCTTGTAATGTAAACCGGATAACATAGATTTGTAATGATGACATTAAATGTTATAGAACAGGCTACTATTGCGGCACAGCAAAAAAACTGGTCATTGCTAACCGAGTGCTTGCAGCAGCTACCAGTGACGAAACCCTCGGCGGGAAAAGGTGAGGCGAGTATTCAGCTGGAAGATGAATGTTTAGAGGAAATCCTTTCTTTGGCTTTAGAGGTACTGTACTCTGGTGATTTTCGGGAACGGTGGGAGGTGGCGAAGGTGCTTCCGAAATTTGGCAGCTGCGCGATCGCTCCTCTGATTTCCATCTTAGAAGACGAAGATGCCGAAATAGAAGAGCGTTGGTTTGCTGGGCGCATCCTGGGAGAATTTGACGATCCCGCCGTTGTCACAGCCTTAGTAGAAAGCTTGAAAACGGCTGATGATGAAGAACTCACTGTGGCGGCGGCGGCGGCTTTGGCAAATATCGGTTCTCCGGCTGTGGAGGCTTTGACTGGGCTATTGGCAGATCCCAACACGCGGCTGTTAGCAGTGCGTAGTCTGGCCCAAATTCGTCGTTCCGAAACCATTGCGCCGCTGATGGGAGTCGTTGAAGATCCTGAAGCCACGATCCGGGCTGCGGCTATTGAAGCACTTGGTAGCTTTCACGACAGCCGGGTGCCGCCGATACTGATAAAAGCTCTGAAGGATACCGCAGCACAAGTCAGAAAAGAAGCTGTAATTGGTTTAGGAATGCGACCTGACTTACTACCAAAATTGGATCTGGTTACTCATGTGCGATCGCTATTATTTGATTTTAATTTGGAAGTGTGCCAGCAGGCAGCGATCGCATTAGGGCGGCTGGGTACTGAGGAAGCCGCCGCCGCTTTGTATGGGGTACTTTTATCCCCCCATACGCCGATCCGCTTAAAAGTAGATATTGTGCGATCGCTTCCTCAAACAGCAACCTCCCTAGAACATTTACAAAAAGCCCTCTCTGTTGAGTCTCCTGAACTATGGCAGGAAATTATCATGGTTTTGGGGCGAGTTGAGGAACCAAAGTTAGTACCATTAGCCGCTAAAATTCTCCAAAGCGCACTTGACATTGGAAGTCCAACAGCTCAAAATCCCAAAGTTAAGCAAGCTATGGCAATGACATGGGGACATCTTGGCGATCCATTGGCGATAAAGCCCTTAATTGAGCTTTTAGCAGATCCAGATGCAGGGATAAGACTGCATTGCATAGCAGCTTTGAAAAAATTCCCCACTGCTAAAGAGAAATTACAGCAACTAGCTACCGACGAAAAGCTGACACCAGAGTTAAAACAAGGGGTAGCGATCGCGTTACAAGAATGGGGACTAGGGGCTGGGGACTAGGGGCTGGGGGCTGGGGACTAGGGACTAGGTAAAATTCTCCCCAATCCCCAATTCCCAATCCCCAATCCCCAATCCTGCTGTATCAAGCCTTACCAAACTCAGTAGCCAAATCCGCTAAATTCATTTCAGAAGGAAATGTAATTTAGGCTACACCCATGCGGTTAGAGCAGTTGCAAGCATTTCTGGCAGTTGCACAAACAGGCAGCTTTCAGCAAGCAGCGCGAAAATGTGGATTCACCCAGTCCACCATCAGCAGACAAATCCAGTCTCTAGAATCAGAACTTGGTGTTCCACTGTTTCATCGCACAGCTCAGGCAAAGCTAACATTAGGGGGAGAAAGATTTTTGCCAAGAGCAGGCAAAATCTGTCAAGAGTGGCAACAAGCCACCCAGGAATTAGCAGACTTGTTGGCGGGGAAACAGCCAGAACTATGCGTAGCGGCGATTCATTCAGTTTGCGCCCATTATTTACCGCCAGTGTTGCAGCAATTTTGCCGAAATTATCCAGATGTGCAGCTGCGAGTAACTTCACTGGGAAGCGATCGCGCCTTAAAAGTCCTCCGTGACGGGCTGGTGGATGTGGCAATTGTGATGAATAACCGCTTTTTAACGGCTAGTCCGGATATGGTGGTAGACATCCTATACAATGAACCCATCGAAATCCTGATGGCGGCAAATCATCCGTTGACTAAGTATGAACAGGTGCCTTGGTCAGAACTCGTTAAATACCCGCAAGTTGTGTTTAAAGATGGCTACGGGATGCAACGCTTAGTGCAAGAGCGATTTTTGCGCCTTGGCGCTAATCTTCAGGCAGTTATGGAGTTAAATACGCTTGATGCCTTTCGCGGCGTTGTGCGTCAGGGAGAATTAATTGCCCTTTTGCCGCAGTCAGCTTTGGTGGATGCGCGTCACGATTCAACGCTGGCTATCCGCACCATTGAATCCACCCCAGCATCGCATAGCGTCGCCGACTCTCTCACAGAAATGGGCTTGTCTCGTCAAGTGGTGATGGTGACAACACGCGATCGCTTACTAATTCCCCCCATTCAGCGTTTTTGCCAGCTGGTGCGCGAATCAATTCCGTTGCAATTTAAGCAAGCAATTAGCAACGCTGTAATCTGTTCGCCAGCCTCAGTCATTAGTCATTAGAAAAACAACTGACAACTAATAAAAAACTCAAAACTCAAAACTCTTTATGAGTAACGCCTTTAGGGAAATTCTGCGAAAAATTGGTAGCGGCCCCCACACCGGGGAAAATATGACTCGCTTGGAGGCGGCGGAAGCGACGCGGATGATGCTTCTACAGGAAGCAACACCAGCGCAGATTGGGGCATTTATGATCGCCCACCGAATTAAGCGTCCTACAGGCGAAGAATTAGCCGGGATGCTGGATGCTTGCGACCAACTGGGGCCAAAGTTGCAACCGATTATTGACTCCCAGCGACCAGTTATAGTTTTAGGAACGCCCTACGATGGGCGATCGCGTACCGCCCCTGTGACTCCATTAACCGCTTTGATTCTGGCAACCGCAGGGCAACCAGTGGTGATGCACGGCGGCGACCGGATGCCCACTAAAGAAGGCTTGCCGCTGGTTGAGATTTGGCAGAGTTTAGGCGTTGATTGGAGTCGGCTATCTTTAGCGCAAACCCAGCAAGTCTTTGAGACGACCAAAATAGGATTTATCTATTTGCCATCGCATTTTCCCCTCGCGGCTTCCTTGGTTCCCTACCGCGATCAAATTGGCAAACGTCCTCCCTTTGCCACGATGGAGTTGATGTGGTGTCCCTACGCAGGAGTTGCTCACGTTATAGCAGGTTTTGTGCATCCCCCCACAGAAGGAATGTTTCAAGGTGCTTCGGCGTTGCGAGGCAAACCGCAGTATTTTACGACAGTGAAGGGATTAGAGGGTAGCTGCGATTTACCACGCGATCGCACTCCCATCATTGGCACCTGGCAACCCGGTTCCGATCTAGAACGCATCATCTTGCATCCCCGCGACTACGGTTTTGAAGGCAAGGAAGTACCCCTAGACGAAAAAGCTTTAGTGCCGGAAATGCAGCTAGTATTGCAAGGCAAACCAGGCGAATTCACGCAAGCTGCTATCTGGAACGGCGGATTTTACTTGTGGCATAGCGGTGTAGCGACAGATTTATCATCCGGTTTAGCTGAAGCAGAAAACTTATTAAAAAGCGGTCAGGTTGCTCAGAAACTACAGGAGATTAGCAAGGCTGTTGCTTCTTTAAGCACGTTTGAAAAATATCTATCCGGGGCTGGAGACTTGACGAGCGGGGGTTAGCCCGCTCGTCATCTGATGAATCAGTTGCAGCAATCCCAGAAAATTTTTACACAAGGCATAGCGTAGGGCTTGATGAGAGTTTGTGAGGACACCCACAGGAAATTAACTGCTACTCATGGCTTTACGCCGCTGTAGCCTTAAGCCGATGCCAGTTAGAGCAAATAATCCTAGTGGCGCAACCGTTCCAGGTTCGGGGATGGTTTCGCCCGCCAGTGGAGGTGTACTGGTAGGAGGACGACGAACCAGCGATGCCTGCTCATAAGCATAAGCTAAGCCAAGCAGCGTTGGCTCTGTGTAAGCCTTACCTAAGAAGCTGATGCCGAAGGGTGCCAAGTTTGCTTGATATCCAGCCGGAACAATAATGGTAGGATATCCTGCCTTAGCTCCGATTGATGCGCCTCTGGTTCCAGCAAACAGAACAGCATCTAGATCGTAAGTGTCGATGAGGAAGTCAAGCCCTTGTTCTTTTGCAAGGCGCAGGTCTGTTGCCCGATCGCTGAGGTACTTGATTGTATCGTCGCTTGCTGGCGACAGGTCGATCGCTTCCGATGCCAAAGCACGAGTCTGTCCATACTTCAAGGCAATCTCAGCATTTGCCTCATTAAAAGCAATTACATCAGCCAGAGTCTTCACAGGAGCGTCTGGCCCCAGACTAGCAAGGTAAGCATTGAGGTCGCGCTTGAACTCGTAAGTCAATACCGAGGAGCTGAAGGCAGACAATTCTCTGGCTGTGGAGATGTTAGCATCAATAATTTCAGCCCCCATGCTCTTCATGATGGCGATCGCTTCTTCGGCAATTGTCTTCTCCTCATCAGACAGTGAATCCCAATAAAAGTCTTTGGGAACACCAATCCTCGCTCCTTTGAGTGCATCCGCCTTGAGAAAGGGGGTATAGTCGCTATAAAACTTACCTGCGCTGGTGAGGGTTGCCGGATCGTTGGAGTCTACCCCTGTAAGTGCGCCCAACAGGATGGCTGCGTCTGTCACCGTGCGCCCAAAGGGGCCTGCGGTATCTTGGCTGGCAGCAATTGGAATAATCCCATCCCGGCTAACCAGTCCCACCGTAGGCTTAATGCCTACAACTGAGTTTTGATTACCGGGACTGAGAATTGAACCAGAAGTTTCAGTTCCTATCGCAACTGTCACTAAGTTAGCCGCCACCGCTGCTGCTGAACCCGCACTAGAGCCACCCGGAGAAAGGATAGCTCTGCCATCTCCGCCTGGGAGAGGAACCGGGTTATACGGGTTAAACGTGTAGCCGTTTAGCGAACTGTAACCAGCAGGCATCCCGTTAGTCAGGAAATTGGCGTACTCTGTCAAGCTTGCCTTTCCCAGAATGATTGCACCTGCATCTCGAAGTTGCTGGGTGATGAAAGCATCGTTTGGTGGAATCGATCCCTCCAGAGCAACAGAACCTGCTGTGGTGGGCAGATCGAATGTGTCGATGTTGTCTTTGAGGAGGACGGGAATTCCATGTAGTGGGCTTCTTGCTCCTGTGGTCTGCCGCTCTAAATCTAGTGCTGCTGCTGTCTTTAGCGCATCGGGATTGATGGTGATGAAGCTGTTTAGTTTGGGCCCGTTGACATCGTAGGCTTCAATCCGGTTTAGATAAAGCTGAACCAGTTGCTCAGAGGTGAGCCGTCCAGAGTCAAAAGCCTGATTAATTTCAGGAATTGTGGCTTCTTGTAGGGTGAATGAAAATGCTTGTGCTACTGTCGGTAAAATCCCAATCAGTGCAGTTTGAACTGCTAAATAAGTAACAGCCCGTTTAGTTTTAAATTGCATATCTGTACAGTCTTGATAGGAACACAGAAACAGCAAGTTTGCATACCGAATTAGGCTGAATACGTTAGCCGCTCAAGCCAACTAAACAACCCTTAGGCATCAGTTACTCCTAACTCCTAAAGAAGCGAGCCAGGAAAGATGTTGATGTTATGAAAAGACCGCAAACTTACTTGCCAGACATCCTATAATTTTCTAAAAATAAATATTGTTAGAGGTGATACAGTAACTATAAATAAAACGATATAAATATTGCTGTAACAACGATTTTCGATGGCTGTGCCCCCAATAATTATAGCGATCGCGCGTTTGTCCATCGGATTTAAGTAGTGGAATATAACTAAAACACCGACAAAATCATTCCCTCACGAGCCAGTAAACTATTGGGAAAAGCTGACTGAATTTGCTGTTCCATCAAGTCAAGAAAATCATCGTTGTAGTCAGGCTCGTAACAAGACATTACCACCTGTTTAACACCCGCCGTATGAGCCGTCTCAACGCAGGTTTGCCAAAAGCAGTTATCCCAAGGCTCAAGTTCATCAGCGCAAGACTTCACCGACTTTCCATGCAACCCGCAATCTCCGGTTTCTTGCGAATTAGATGCGCTATCGTAAATTAGCAAATCTGCTTGACGGACTAAGTGCAGCAAATTTTTATCTGAGGCTTTCAAGTTATGTTCTGCACAAGTGACATAGACAGCAGTGTGTCCATCCCAGGTGACTCGGTAGCCAATTGTCTTTAGTGAGTCTTTGGTTAAGCAGGTTTCAATCTCAATTTCTCCCAGTGTCACCGTGTCACCGGGAGTAAGATCGTAAAATTTCAAGTCAGACTGCATCACCTGAATTGGGACGGGGAAATTTGGCGGTGTCATCTGGTCGCTGAGACTTTGTTTAATAGATGCGCCGTTACATGCAGCTGCGCCGTAAATGTGAAAGCAATTACCTTTAATAAAGGCGGGAACGAAAAAAGGCACTCCTTGAATGCGAGCGATTTCCGTCTGAGTAAAAAATATATAAGCTTCTACTGGCATCTGTCGCAACAAATTGTTACCCAGAATTCGCAAGCCAGTTCCACCATCAAAAATTAACCGTTTGTCGCCTACCCGCATCTCTAGACATGGGGTATTCCCGCCATAGCGAATTGTCTGTTTTCCTGTAGCGGCAATTTTGCCGCGCACCCCCCAAAACTGGACAACAAACTTGGTATCAGCGTTACTTGAAAGATGTGCTTGGTTAGACATTTGGGGATTTGCTGCGGCTGGCTCTAAAGAAGACATATGCTAGATCACATTAGCTGCAAGAGTTGCAGATCGTCGTAGCGTCGGACTTCCACCAGGCGATTTTCCCCGTCTACGAGGACAACCGTTGGATGATAAGTTTTCAGTTCTTCGGGGCTAAATTGTGCGTAAGTCATAATTATTAAGCAATCGCCCTTTATTCCTAGACGTGCCGCTGCACCATTTAGTTCAACCACACCGGAATTTTCTGGTGCAGCGATCGCATAGGTAATGAACCGCTCTCCATTAGCAATATTAACAACTTGCACCTGCTCATAAGGTAATATACCAGCGGCATCCAACAAAGTTTTATCAATGCTGATACTACCCACATAGTCCAAATGGGAACCTGTGAGGGTACATCTATGAATTTTCGATAGAAGAAGCGATCGCTGCATAGAAGACGGGTAATTACCACCAATGCTTTTGAAAGTGCAGGTGCATTTGTTCTAAATGCTTCCTTTTACAGGCTCTGCACCTTCCCCATTATGGCCCGATCAGCACCATGTTTGTAAGTAGGGAAAATTTTGTGAGCTACAGTTGATTTTAACCTTCAAAAACCATCTGCTTCACAATTTTTTCCCGCTTCATCCGATAGCGCTACTTATTGCTACCTGCTCTAACACATTGTTCCACCAGCGGCATCACCTCTTCGACATCTTTCCAACCGCGAATTTCCGTGACCTTCTTTTCTAAATTTTTGTAGGTCTTGAAAAATTCCGCGATTTCATCCAGCCGATGCGGGGCGATGTCTTTGAGAGATTTTACGTGGGCGTAGCGCGGGTCTTTGTCGGGAACGCAGAGAATTTTCTCGTCGCGATCGCCTCCGTCTATCATCTCTAACATTCCAATCGGTCGCGCAGCAATTACACACCCCGGAAAGGTTGGTTCTTCGATTATCACCATGCCATCCAGGGGATCTCCATCATCAGCCAAGGTATTTGGCACAAAGCCGTAGTCGTAGGGGTACTGCACAGAAGAATAAAGCACCCGGTCTAAGGCAAAGGCTTCCAAGTCCTTATCGTATTCGTATTTGTTCTTGCTACCAGCAGTAATCTCAATGAGTACATTAATCAGCCCTGGTTTGGGTTGTGCAGGAATGCGTGATAAATCCAAAACTTTACTCCTAAGCGACACGTTGGTTTGGGGTAGCTTGTAAGGCTCTAAGGAAAAAAAGCTGAGACTTCATTAAATCTCATCCTTTCAAACAGCCCCCGTGTAGCATTCTACGGGAAGACGGTCAGCAGATAATCGCTGAGTGTCCAGATCCCGCTTGAGTGCAGCTACATCAGTTTAAGTGAAGGTAGTTGAGGAGTCCATCAATCTTCTGGCAAGGGTAATGAGTATAGGGTAGGCCGCTGTAAGGTTTCGACCCGACTAGGGGAGTAGTGGGCGATCGCAAACACAGGCAAAGTCAGAGTAATGAGCGCGATCGCAGTTCCCAGAAACTCTGCCCACCTTTGAGGAGGAGGTTGGTCAGAAGAGTTGGCGGACTGGCCACTTGATTCCATAAAACTAGGTACAAACTCAACAAAAATCAATTTCAAGCAAATTAAAGGGATGCAAATTTTAAACCCCTCTACCCTTGATTCTAACGAGTTTTCCCCAGCAGACTGTCTTCCATTAAACAATCTCAACCTCTAGGCGCTGCTATCAAATAAATTCGCTGATGTCAATAACATCTTCACGAGAGCGCCTGCACCCAGGTATCATTCATAAAGGAAGCCCACATCCGCACAGGGACGGATAGTTATGTATATTCCCAACGCCCTAGCCGAAGAAATTAAATTCTACCTCAAGAATTTAGCCCAAAAGGGAGACATTGAAGCTCAAAAGCTGTTGTATCAAATCGAACAAGCAGCCAGTTCAACCCTGACGACAATAGAAGAAATACCGCCAGAGGAGATAGGTTTGCAGTGTTAAACTAGGTGTCCACTGGCATTTGAACCTTTGAACATTGAAAGGTTGTTGAGTTCTAATAACTTGACAACTTAACCACTCTTAAGTGACTACTACTTCGTTGTAATGTCTCAACCTCCTGCAAAACCTTCCCCAAAATCAGAAATTGCCAAGGCTGCTAAACTCAGGCGGGTACGCCGCTTAAGCTATATCTTGGATAACGCGATTCCAATTCCGGGAACATCCTATCGAATAGGGATAGATCCCCTACTAGGACTTCTACCTGGAGGCGGAGATATTCTGGGAAGCGGCTTTTCAGCTTATATCGTACTAGAAGCAGCGCTGCTGGGACTGCCGCGAGAAACTTTGGTACGAATGGCGTTAAATATCGTTTTAGAGACATTAGCTGGCACTGTGCCAGTTGTGGGGGATTTTTTTGATGCTACCTGGAAAGCCAATGTCAAAAATATCGCTTTGCTGGAAGCTCACCTAGATTCCCCTCGGCAGAGCCAAAAGGCAGATTGGTGGTTTATCATACTGCTGTTGGGCGGGTTGATGCTTTTTGTGATGGCGATCGCAGCTCTGAGTATTGTTATCCTAAGACTGTTGTGGCAAGTGATAAATTTTTAAAAATTACCCATAAAAAATTAAAATTTGTTAAATTTAGGACGTATTTAGACCAGGTTGTTGAAAAAACTGAATTTCCAGGGAAAAATGGGAATTCTGTCATGATTTAATTTTAAGGAAAACATATCTAATTTTTAATATATGAAAGACTGGTGGCGAGCCACATTTCCACAAGGGCGTCAAACAGTAACAATTACCGACGCTAACGGACATCCTGTAAAAATTGCTTATGGCGAGAAAGGCACAGGCAAACCGCTATTTTTGGTGCATGGAGTTGCCAGTTGGAGCTATAATTGGCGTTACCTGGTAGACACACTGGCACAACATTTTCGGGTCATTTGTTTCGATGCCAAAGGACACGGTTTTTCCGAAAAGCCACTACATCCAGAAACATTGGGACATCAAGCTGTCGAACTAGAAAGAATTATGAGACGCTTGTGTGATCAACCCGCTGTAGTGGTGGCACAATCACTGGGAGCGTTGGTGACACTGGCTACTGCTCAGAATAATCCAGAATTATTTTCTGAGTTAGTAGTAATAAATGTACCAATTTTTCTAAAAAAATTGCCATTCTGGGGTATGCAATTGTTGGCAGATTTGCCCCTGGATTTAGTGCGGATAGCGGACGATATGCGGTTGACAAAACTGTTTGCACCGTTGATGAGGCAAATTGTGGCGGTGGGGCGGCGTGAAGTTGTTTCCGATCCAGCACAGATAACAGCAGAAGAAGTGTATTGGATTACATATCCGTACATTGAATTTCCGAATGCTTTGACGAAAACTGCCGAAGATTTACAACACGCGGCGCGAGAAATTCAGTTTTTGGTAAAGAATCAACCGAATCTGATTCGTAATGTACAAGATAAACTGAGCGCGATCGCAACTCCCACTCTCATTTTATGGGGCGCACAAGATCAGTGGTTTCCTTTTCAAGATGGGGAGAAACTACACGCCCATTTACCCAGTTCCAAATTCCAGCTTATTCCAAATTGCGGACACGATGCGGCGGCAAATTGCCCCGATGAAATTTATTCGGCAATTCTGGAATTTTGCAGAACCTCACCCCCTATCAGCCTTGGAACCAGCAAAGAGGGAGTATAAGAAATAAATTCAAATGGTTAACTAGAAGCTGGCTTTTGACGTGCCGCCGATTCCCATCACCCTTCATATAAGCGATCGCTTTAACTGGCGTTCCGTGCCATAGACGCTGACAACAGGATGAGGGTTGCTATCAGCATACTTGACTTCAAACGCAGAAAAACTGGGTATTAAGCCTTGAACTGGTGGAATTGGCGCAGCCAGCGACATTACAGGGACAATAGTTCTCAGCAAGCAATTTGTCAAAATTCGAGATAAGGGAATTTTAGGTTTTAGCGACATAGCAATGATTTACACGCAGAACTAAAAGACGTGCAGCAGCATTGTTATGTTGCGAATGCGCTTTCCCCAGGCTGAGTGCATTCACGCGGCGAGAGCGATCGCCAACCCGTTCTAGCCAGCTTTAGAAGTCCGGATTTTCCTGGGATTCTGCCAATTTAGGAATACGGCTAATATAGCACTCACCACGTCCCTCCTAATCTATCGAGTAATTTAAGCCGAAAGCATTAGACTAATTTTGACGAATTGTCCTAATATTTTTTAAACACGCTTCTCACGCTGGGTGTAAAAATGATAGAAATGCCCTTGTCTTTCATGATGCCGCTGGCAGTTGTCCTGCTATCTATCTATATATTTAAAAAGTCTGCTGACGAAATTTCCTATCTCGCTGCCTGTATTTCAATTAGCGCCTTACTGTTAAGTTTGTTGATAGCACCTTGGCAGCTCAAAAGCTTGCTGCTAGGGATTGCCATCTTCAGCACTAGACAATTTTCGCTGCCAATCCAGCCTGTAATTGAGACTCAGGAAGACCAAAAAACTACACTCACTTATCGCGGAATTGACTACGAACCAACCCCTCCCACAGTTGAAGGAACTGAAAGCCAGATAACAGGAAAATATCGAGGTCAAGCTTGGAAATGTAACAAAACAGACAAAACTTCCGCAACTCAACCAACATCGCGACTAAAGTATCGAGGTGCTAACGTTGTTAGCCCAGCTTTTAACACACCTGTAGCTCAAGAACAAAAAGTTACACCAGAATCATAAGTCGTACTTAAGGTATGAGGTGGTTATGATGGCATTAAGCTAAGGATAGAAGGGATGCGATCGCAGGCAACAACTTGTTACAAGCTTCAACTAATGTTGCAGCACTTGGCAAACTGGCGGCTGTGCCTTTCAAAATCTTCATTGCCGTTTTTGCACCCTTTTGCATTGCACCTTCTTTGGGATTTTTCCCAGCTTCTGCTAACGCCTTAACTTGTTCTAATGCCTCAGCTTTATCTTCTTCACTCAAGTCAGCCTCCGACTCAATTGCTGCTTGTAATTGCTTGAGGAGTTCTTTGATTTCAGGCTGATCCGGTTTAGATGAATCAGGTAATTGGTTGATGGTATTGGCAACCGTATCGCTGATTTCACCTAAATTAAATGCTACTCCACTGATATTGCTGGCATTAAAATCTCCTTGTACATTAATACTACGGCTTTGATCGGTGCTTTCATTCATGGCTTTATTCTCCGCTGTAACTGCATTTGTAAGGTTAAATATAGAGCTAGATGACTGGTGACTAACTATAGCTGCTATAGCAATTTCTTTAATATCTTTATTGTGACGCATTTCTGCTTCTAGTAGAGCAGCTTGCTTCTGCGCTTCTAGTCTTGCTACATACGCTTCTTCAAAATTATGCTGAACTTTGCCTTTATCGGTTCCTTGGGGAACTTCGATTGTAAGTAAAACATCATTCCCTTTTTTCTCAATCGCTTGAATTGAATCGGGGTGAATTTCTGGGTTTTCCTCCATTAATTTCTGAAAAGCTATATTAAAAGCTTCTTGATTAATACCGTTTCGCAGAAGTATCTGCACAGTATTCATGATTTTTTTATAGAGCTTTTCAAAATCACCGGGTTCAAATACTTTATCGGGATCGTGAGGGCGACGCTCTCTATCGCCTGTTAGAGGGTTAGGATGTTCAAGGAGATAAACATATCGACAATCAACTTGCTCTAGTTTTGTTGTCGAGTCAATATTCCATGCTTCCAGGCAAGCGTCAGTTAAGGAAGCATTGGTAAAATCAGTGCCAACTGACTGAGCTTTCGTCAAGTTTGCCCCTTCTAAATTAGCTTTTTGTAACGTAGCTTCACTGATATCTGCTTCCTTCAGATTAGCTTCGTTGAGGTTTACTCCTGTAAGGTTAGCACCTTTGAGATTTGCACCCTGATAAGATTTTTTATAGCCATTGCCACCGACTAATAAATCTCTTACAGCAGCCTTAGCCAGTATAGAATCACCGACTCTAGCGCGGTCAAGTTTTTTGGCTTGATGCCAACAAGTCCGCGTAAGAATAGCACCTTGAAAATTTGTATTTTTGAGGGTTGCCTGGGTGAAATCAGCATCAGTTAAATCAGCACCCCGAAAGCTAGTGCCACCTGTAGCAGCAAAGGCAATAGCAATGGTGCGAATAAAGGCATACTTCTCATCCCCAGCTAAGGCACGCCAAGCCATATAGATACCCAATCCTGCCCCTGCCGCTGCCCCTGCCCCTGCCCCTGCCGCTCCCGCTCCCATTGCCCCTACCCCTGCCACTGCCGCTCCCACTGCCCCTGCCACTGCCGCTCCCACTGCCCCTGCCCCTGCCGTTGCCCCTGCCACTGCCGCTGCCCCTGCCACTGTCCCTGCCGCTGCCACTGCCACTCCCACTGCCCCTGCCGCTGCCGCTGCCCCTGCCACTCCCACTGCCACTCCCACTGCCCCTGCAACTAGACCTGCAACTAGACCTGCAACTAGACCTGCCACTGCCGCTGCCGCTGCCACTGCCGCTGCCCCTGCCAATAAACCTTGACGGATAGTAACAATAAAGAAGACTGCTAGCACTATTAAGAAGACCGCACCAGGAATAATAGTGATTTCTTTGATAATAGAAGGGGTAAAAAAATATACTGTAAAAGAGGTAGTTAAAAACGAAATAAATCCTGATAGTTCTGACAAAAGTAATGAGACGATTACGAGAAAAGTTGCCCAACGTCGTTGCAATCCCGCTTTAGCGTGGCTGAAGTTTGCCCCGTTCAGGATGGCACCAGTGAAGTTTGCACCTCGGATATCTGAGTGCGAGAAGTCTGCACCTGTTAAATCTTGCCCTTTGAAAGATTTGCCTCTGAGATTAGCACGGCGAAAGTCTTGAGCCACGTTCAGTTACAGAGAATTGGGATAAATTTTAATATAGGCATAGCATATCTGCCTGAAGAATGCTCATCTGTACAAATAAGATTATTAGCTTCTGAAGTTGTCACTACGTCTATATCAGCGTTTCGTAGAGCCTGTATCAAAGTTCGCCTAATCATATCTTCATCCAGATATAAACGAATCTGACTCACTTCAGCTTACCCGCGATATATTCTGCTTCTAAACGTTCATACTCGACTTTCTCCTCTGCTAGATAGGCCTCTATTTCATCTTTGTTAGCGTGATAATATGCCAAAGCTGCATATATCTGTGCCAAGGTTAAAAACTCAAACTCCTCGGCAATCTCCTCCGGACTCATACCCTGTTTGTACAAAACGACAATTGCTTGGACAGAAACTCTCCTCCCTGCAATTCGCGGACGGCCTCCACAGGTTTCTGGAGTACGCATAATTAATGTCCCGATGTCGGTGATAGTTGACATATTTAGCGCGGTAAGATTTGGCTTATATTTTAACGTTGCAGCGATCGCGCAAAAATCCGTTTTCCTTCCCCTTGTTTTTCGCATCCGCCCTAGACTTCGCGGTTCATTCCAAGATTAAACCAACAGCGATCGCCTACAGATTGTGTCATAATAGGGCGATCTCTCCCCAGTGAACGCTACTAATGGTGCAAGTACCCCAATCCCCCAGCGACTTAGCTGCTATCCTGAACAACCCAGTTGATTTGGATTTTCATCTGCCCGATCCAGAGGACGAGGAGATTCCAGAACTGGATTTTCAGCAGCAGGTAGATAATGCTTGGCTAGTGTGCGATCGCTTCGACCTACAGACAGAAATTTGGCGGGGGCGGATTTTGCGGGTGGTGCGCGACAGAGAGAAAAAAGGCGGCGACGGACGCGGGACGGGATTCCTCAACTGGCTAAAAGAGCGGGAAATCAGCAAAAGTCAGGCTTATTCCTTGATTCAACTGGCAAATAGCGCTGATACGCTCTTAGAAGAGGGAAAGTTAGACCCAGATGCCATTCGCAGCTTTAGCAAACGCGCCTTCATTGAAACTTCTAAGGCATCTCCAGAAATTCAACAACTGGTGACAGAGGCGGCGAATAAAGGCGATCGCATCACCAGGCGGGAAGTTCGACAACTTGCCGATGAGTGGACAGCGATGAATTCCGACTTGCTACCCGATGAAGTCAAGGAAATGGCTGCATCCGGTTCTCTTCCTTCCCGCTATCTGTCTCCCCTAGTCAAGGAAATGGAAAAATTGCCAGACTCTCACCTGAAGGTACTAAGAGGGGAAGTTGCGGGAAATCCTGACGTTGATACTGTTAAACAAGCTACATCAGATGCCCGTAATTTATCTAAGTATCTGGATGCTGCTGCCCAAGTCCAAGCGATCAGCGAAACTACTCTAGATGTGGAAATGGCGTTAGAGGAAGCTTTGCGGGTGGGTTGTCTGAATACCGCTGCTGACATGGTGAAGCAAGCGGCGCAGCTGGAACAAACTATCGCCAAATTTTACATGACCTGGAAGCGTCTGGGCAGTTTGGCAGATAGACTTTATGTGGACACTGGCGCAAGTACCCCCAATTTGCGATCGCTTCTCACTTGCTTGGAACGTCTCGCTGGTGAGGTGATCGAAGTTAATCTTGATGATACAGGCGAGCGCACTATTCGCCTCAAAGTTCTCACCGATGCTGAGTAGGGCGGGCATCTTCCCTACCCTTAAAGATACGTTGTAGGTTTGCGCGTTTCTACTTTCTGCGGAGCAATTTTTTCAAATTCTGCCAAATAGTGCCAGGATTCAAGTAACGGCGATATTTGGTTGCTGCTTCTTTTCCCACTAGCAACAAACCCACCCAAAAGGTAACTTCTGCCGAAACCGCCAACACCGGAACTAAGAGAGCTTTTTGAGCGATCGCTAGTGGTAGCAACGGCACAACCAATAATATCGCCGCCCAAGGCAGAAAAGAGAAAACAATTAAAAATAGACCAAGCTTCTGCATATATCTTGATTGTGGCAGAATTTGAGTCTACTCTTTGGGTACCTCAACCATTCCCTATGATTAACTAAGTTCGATGTAGCCGCAGATTGAAACCTGCGCGCATAAGGGCGCTAATTCTTAATCCCAGTTGCGGCAATACCACGAATAAACTGACGCTGCCCGGCGAGAAACAGCAACACCACAGGCACGGTAGCAATTACTACAGCCGCCATCAACAGTTGCCAACTACTGGTAAATTGCTCCTGAAACTCTGCCAAAGCCAGCTGCACCGTCCGCAACTCTGGGCGCGTGGTGAATACCAACGGCTTAAATAAATCGTTCCACTCACCAATAAAGGTGAACAGAAACAGTGTCACCAAAGCTGGACGAGACAAGGGAAGCATCACCCGCCACAAAATTTGCAGCCGATTCGCCCCATCCAACGCCGCCGCTTCCTCCAACTCTACTGGAATTGTCTGAAAATACTGCCGCAGCAGGAAAATTCCAAAACCATTCGCTGCTGTGGGCAAAATTAGCGCCCAGTAGGTGTTAATTAGGTGTCCCCACTTCAAAACCAGGAAAATCGGAATCACCAACAGCTGAAACGGAATCACCAGCGTTGCCAGCACAATTAACAAAATTGCCTGTCGTCCCCGGAATTTGAGACGCGCCAAGGCATAACCTGCCAATGCTGAGGTGAAAACCTGAAACGCAGTCACCGCGATCGCTACTAAACTCGAATTTGCAAACGCCAGCGGGAACTTTCCGCGCCGCCAAGCTTCTGTGTAGTTTACAAGGGTAGGGGCAGATGGCAACAAGCTACCGGGCGCGGTGCCAGCTTTATCAAAGGAGGTGAAGAAAACTATGCCCAGCGGCAGAAGTACAATCCCAGCGCCCAATAGTAGTACACCTAAGCTTAGCGGTTGCCAAAACCCAGCCGACCAATTTTTTAGATGTCTTTTAGGCATAAGTACGCATTTAACTCTATGCTTTTAGTAATCAGATCCGCTATTCTTCCAAATGGGGAAGATGTATCAAAGAGTAGTAACGTCTAACATAGACATTTGTTAAGTTATATTTAACCATTTTGTCCCGCACCCTGAATTTCCAGGGTTTACATATCTCGGACAGCTTAGTTACGCACACAGGAGACAAGCAAGAAATGCAGATTGCAGCCAACGCCGCAATTGACTTCCAGAGCGAAACCTACAAGGACGCTTACAGCCGCATCAACGCCATAGTGATTGAAGGCGAACAAGAGGCACATGAAAATTACATCCAACTGGGCGAAATGATCCCAGAGGAGAAGGAGGAGTTAATCCGCCTATCCAAAATGGAGAATCGTCACAAGAAAGGATTTGAAGCTTGCGGCAGGAATCTTTCGGTGACACCAGACATGGACTTTGCCCGCGAGTTCTTTTCCGGATTGCACAAAAATTTCCAAGATGCAGCAGCTCAAGGTCAGATTGTAACCTGCTTGCTGATTCAATCATTGATTATTGAGTGCTTTGCGATCGCGGCATACAACATCTACATTCCTGTGGCTGATGACTTTGCCCGTAAAATAACTGAGGGTGTTGTCAAAGACGAATACTCTCATCTCAACTACGGCGAAGTTTGGCTGAAAAACCATTTTGAGGAATCCAAAGCCGAACTCGAACAAGCGAATCGTCAAAACCTACCTCTGGTTTGGAAAATGCTCAACTCTGTTGAGGATGATGCTAGCGTCCTGGGAATGGAAAAAGAATCGCTGGTTGAAGACTTCATGATTCAATACGGTGAAGCCCTAAGCAATATTGGCTTTACCACCCGCGACATTATGCGCCTCTCAGCTTACGGTTTAACCGGGGCATAATAGAAAAAGGTCGGTGAGGATACTCAAG
Source organism: Trichocoleus sp. FACHB-6 (assembly GCF_014695815.1). Taxonomy (NCBI): domain Bacteria; kingdom Bacillati; phylum Cyanobacteriota; class Cyanophyceae; order Leptolyngbyales; family Trichocoleusaceae; genus Trichocoleus; species Trichocoleus sp. FACHB-6. The sequence continues at coordinate 17,891 of NZ_JACJOY010000021.1, read as the reverse complement.
TCAAAACCAAAACCATCATCTTTTCACCTAAATTCGTCCTCAGTCGTGCCGATCAGTCAATGAGTATTCTGATCGGCAATTTTGCGTAACCTTTTTAAGGTTTATCTTTGGTTCTCTGTCCCATCCACACTTTTTTGCCTGAAACGCAGGTTTAAATAAAACAGTCCATGTTTGGTCTAATCGGTCACCTTACCAATTTGCAACACGCCCAATCTGTCGCTAGAGAGCTAGGCTATCCAGAATACGCCGATCAAGGGCTGGATTTCTGGTGTAGCGCTCCGCCTCAAATCGTCGATCACATCACCGTCACCAGCATTACTGGGCAAAAAATCGAAGGTCGGTATGTGGAATCTTGCTTTGTGCCAGAAATGCTTGCCACTGGCAGAGGGAAGACGGCGGTGCGGAAAGTTCTCAATGCTATGGCTCATGCTCAAAAGCATGGTATCAACATTAGCGCTTTGGGCGGCTTTTCCTCAATTATTTTTGAAGAATTTAACCTGCACGAAAGCAAGCAGGTTCGCAACATCAAGCTAGAGTTCGAGCGCTTTACGACAGGCAACACCCATACGGCATACATTATTTGCCGCCAAGTGGAACAGGTATCGAAAAAGCTGGGAATCGAACTGAATAAGGCGACTGTTGCAGTTTGTGGAGCTACTGGCGATATTGGCAGTGCTGTATGTCGCTGGCTAGATGCGCGGACGGATGTGGCGGAGTTGTTGCTGATTGCCCGGAAGCAAGAGCGATTGCAAGCTTTGCAGGCGGAATTGGGCAGGGGCAAAATTATGGACTTGGAAGAAGCTCTACCCCAAGCTGACATTGTGGTTTGGGTTGCCAGTATGCCTAAAGGTGTCGAAATTGACCCCACGGTTTTAAAGAAACCATGTTTGCTGATTGATGGTGGCTATCCTAAAAACATGGCAACTAATATTCAGCATCCGGGCGTTTACGTCGTCAATGGTGGAATTGTGGAGCATTCCCTGGATATTGACTGGCGAATTATGAAAATCGTCAACTTGATGGATGTGCCAGGTCGTCAGTTGTTTGCCTGTTTTGCTGAATCGATGCTGCTGGAATTTGAAAAGCGGTATACCAACTTTTCTTGGGGACGGAATCAGATTACTGTGGAAAAAATGGAGCTAATCGGCGAGGCTTCTGTGAAGCACGGATTCCGACCGCTGTTGAGCTATTAACTTTACTCTCGTTCCCAGTCAGAGACTGGGAGTGCAGTTTATAATCCAGCCGATTCCACTGTAAATGCGATGTACCGCAATTTTGTACAACAGGAACTAGAGCGATCGCTCTAGTTTTTTCACGTAAAATTGCCATAGATTTCCCGGCGCTGTTCAACTTTCACTAAAACCAAAAGCGCTAAATCTTCAATTGGCGCTAAAACGGCTATACCATTGCCTTAGTGGTGCAAAATCACTTATTTGCCATCAGTCACTACCTGCGGTAAAATCCCATCCAAATTTTCTGGCAGTTCGCGCAGATTTCTGCGAACAAGAATCGGGTGATCGAGGTTAGGGTAGATTTTTTGCATACTCTTACGAGGTAGGATGTTGAGATAATGTACTTAATGTTATCGAACTCGTTAAGGTGGCAAATCCTGAGCGCAAGCCGTTACTTTTAGATTTTGAAAAGCCTCTCTCTGAGCTGGAGGCACGAATTCACCAGATTCGCGAACTTGCCGAAGATCAGGATGTCGATGTCTCGGAGCAGATTCGGCAGCTGGAGGTGCGAGCGGTGCAACTTCGTGAGGAGATTTTTAGCAGTTTGTCGCCGTCTCAGCGGCTGCAACTGGCTCGTCATCCTCGGCGACCTAGTACATTAGACTACATCCAGGCGATCAGCGATGAATGGATGGAACTACATGGCGATCGCGGTGGTTGTGATGACCCGGCTTTAGTCGGCGGCGTGGCTCGTCTGGGCGGTCGTCCGGTGTTGATGCTCGGTCATCAAAAAGGCAGAGACACAAAGGACAATATCGCCCGTAACTTTGGACAGGCTTCTCCGGGCGGCTACCGCAAGGCAATGCGGTTGATGGAACACGCTAACCGTTTTGGGATGCCGATTTTAACATTTATCGATACTCCCGGTGCTTGGGCGGGTGTGGAAGCTGAGGAATTGGGACAGGGAGAAGCGATCGCTTATAATTTGCGCGAGATGTTCCGCCTAGATGTCCCCATCGTCTGCACCGTTATTGGCGAAGGCGGTTCCGGTGGCGCTTTGGGAATTGGCGTAGGCGATCGCCTGTTAATGTTTGAACACGCAGTTTATACCGTAGCAACACCCGAAGCGTGCGCCGCTATCCTCTGGAGAGATTCCAGCAAAGCTCCCCAAGCCGCAGCCGCACTCAAAATCACCGCTTGGGATTTGAAAAATCTCGGCATTCTCGATACTATTTTGCCAGAGCCGATTGGCGGCGCTCACGCCGATCCTCTTAAAGCAGCCAGTATCCTCAAAGATGCCCTTCTGCAAAATTTGGAAGAACTCACCAATTTGACAGGACAACAACGCCGCGAGTTGCGCTATCAAAAGTTTCGTCGCATTGGGGTTTTTACTGAAATCTCTGCCTAGAGGAGGTTGACAGTATCAGGCATTGTGGCGAGTGCTATAATTAGCGAGTAACGAAATATTACAGTTTTGCTGGCAGCGACCGTTAGCTTTCTTAAAAATTAGCGACAGATGCAATCTTAGCAATTGTAGCTGTCGCTTACAGATGATAGACAACGGCTCGAAAGGCGAAAATGTACGCAATAAGCGCTCCCGTGGGCATTATTGGTAGCATTCCTCAAGGGGAAAGCTAAGCTGAGAATTGATGGCTATTCTTCGTCGAGAAAATGGGAAGATTTGATGACTTCTCCTGTTCGTAAGTCTGCCTTGATTACCGGGGCAAGTAGTGGAATTGGCAAAGCGACGGCTCTGGCGTTTGCTAAAGCGGGGATTAATCTGGCTTTAGTGAGCCGTCAAGAGTCAAAGTTAGAGGCGGTAGCCGAAGCTGCTAGGGAAGCTGGGGTGGAAGCTAAAGCTTATCCCTTGGATCTGGCGGAAGTTGGTCAGGTGAAAGAAAAGATTAGCGCGATCGCTAACTCATTTGGTGCCATTGATATTTTGGTCAACAACGCCGGAATGGGCTACACCAACACAGTTATGGAAACACCCCTAACTGACTGGCAGCAAGTAATTGACCTGAATCTTACCAGCGTATTTCAGTGCATCCAAGGAATTTTACCTCAGATGCGCGATCGCGGGTCTGGGACAATTATTAATGTGACATCAATTGCTGCCCAGCAACCCTTTCCCGGTTGGGGTGCCTATAGCGTCAGCAAAGCTGGCTTAGTTGCTTTGTCTAAAACCCTCGCAGCTGAGGAACGTGCCAAAGGCATTCGCATTGTTACCATAAATCCTGGTGCTGTTAATACCCCGATTTGGGACACAGAAACGGTTCAAGCTGACCTAAACCGTTCAGCCATGTTAACACCAGAAATAGTTGCCCAGTCGATTCTTCACATGACACTGCTACCAGAACAGGCAGTAATTGAAGAACTAACCTTAATGCCCAGTGCTGGCGCTTTATGAGTTTTGAGTTTTGAGTTAGGAATGTGAAGAGTGAAATTTATAATTCAATACTCTCAAATAATTCTTAACTCAATCCTCAAAATTTATAACTCTCAAAACAACTCCAAACCATAACACAGACTTATCATGACTATTGCTTCTTCCAGCGGCTCTAACTTATCCGCCGATTTAGGCTCTAAAATTGCTGCGCCTCGACCTGACCGGAACACACTCAATGGCAAAGAACCGAATTTGCAGCCGCCCTCGGAAGAAATCAATGACGAAATGATGGACGCTGTGCGGACGCTCCTATTGGGAGTAGGCGAAGACCCAGAACGTGAGGGACTCCTGAAAACGCCGAAGCGGGTAGCAGAGGCAATGCGATTCCTAACTGGTGGCTACAATGAATCCTTGGAAGAACTTGTCAATGGAGCCATCTTTGATGAAGGTCACAACGAAATGGTTCTCGTGCGGGATATCAACTTCTTTAGCCTTTGCGAACACCATATGCTGCCATTTATGGGCAGAGCGCACGTCGCCTACGTCCCCAACCAAAAAGTGGTAGGACTTAGTAAGCTGGCTCGGATTGTCGAGATGTATGCGCGGCGTTTACAGGTGCAAGAACGGCTAACGCGGCAGATTGCAGAAGCAGTTCAATTAGTTTTGGAGCCGCAGGGAGTCGCTGTTGTCATGGAAGCTACTCATATGTGCATGGTGATGCGAGGTGTCCAGAAGCCCGGTTCTTGGACTGTCACCAGTGCAATGGTGGGCGTATTTCAGGAGGATCAAAAAACTCGCGAAGAGTTTCTGAACTTGATTCGCCATCAACCAGCCTTCTTTTAGCAAGGTTCTTAGGCGGTAATCCCAACCCCCTTATTTAGGGGGATTGGGGAATCAAAAAAAATTATTTACTGTAGGGACATGGCATTGCCATGTCCCTACAGATTTATAGAACCCAAGCCTTAAAGGGCTATACTACCTGGCTCAAAAACTTCACCTGTTGGTCAAAGTCAAGAGATTTCAGAGAGTTCAACAATTCTGTACCTTCCGACGAGAGCTGATAGTCAGTCGGCAAGCTAACCTGTTGTGCAAGCTGATACAAAAAGCCTAAACGGGAGTTAGTATCCAGAGAGCGATACTGACTTAGGGGGGGAGTACCTACCCCAGGAATCAGCTCCAGCAGTGCCTTGCTAGGATGTGGGTCAAGCACTTCCTCTTCTGCTTGAGTCTTTTGGTCGGAGAAAACATCGCGCAACAATTGCACCTGTTCATCCGGCCGCATTTCCTTAACGTGCTTTAGCATCTCTCCAGCATCTTTTGATGAAGCTATACCGGAAGCGGAAGATGAAAGCGATCCGCTTGCTGCGGTGTAAATGGAGGCGAGTGCAGCCAGCTGGTCATCTACAGGTAAGCGCTTAAAGGCTTTTACAGCTTGGTCGAGTGTATCGGTGTTTGTAAATGTCATAGAGACTTCTAAAAAATTGACGACAGCTTCTTAGTCTCAGGGGCTAAGCAAATATCTTTACTGCGCCCTGAGTAATTCGAGGTTATTTCTGTAAACAAATGTAAACCTTTAATAAAAGGTCAACGCCTATACAAAGGCAGAGGCTTTTTCCAGATATTGATCCGAATAAATCCTTCGGCAGTAGGAGGCGCAATATTAGGTAAAGCTAAGACTATGATTTGTAGCCACACCCACTTTTGGCAAAAAGGTTTTAAAAATCCTGTAGCCTCATAGTTTGGGTGACACAAAAGGTAAGCAAAAAGCCCATTATTGTAACTAAATTATGGGAAGAATGCTTACTTTCAGTGGGTGAATTCTTTCTAATAATTTGTCAAAGTAGGAGAAAACTCTTGTTTAACTCAATGTTATTGGCAGCAATACAATCGACCACTCCCGATACTGCATTATGGCACTGGCAAGGAACGCCAATCATAATTGGTTCTTGTCTCTTGGTTTTATTAATTGCTAGTCGCACTATTCGCTATCCTCAAGTTGGTGCTAAGATGCCTTTGCCTTTCCCGTCTCTTTTCAACAACATTAGTGTGGGAGGCTTTCTGGCTGCGATGAGCTTCGGTCATATGATTGGAGTTACCGCAGTTATTGTGCTATCCAATATGCAAGTTTTAAAGTAACTACCCTCAGCTAATCAGGTTGTGGTTTATCGATTTTAAAGAGGCAATTTACTTTCTTTATAGGACTAATAATATTAGTCTCTGGAAGAAAGCAAAATGCCTCTAAATCAAGCAAAAGTTTGAATTGAGATTGTCAAGCCAATAACCTAAGAGGTTTTAAGATTTTGTAGAGTAGGCAATACCCACCCTACTACTAAACATCAAGACGAGGAAATGTTTATGAGCATCTTTTTTTAGACAACTTTGGCTTTTGTGGCTGTGGGTGCAATTATGCTTCTAATCTCACCTTTGCTTCAGCTTTATTAATCCGGGCTACTTTGCCCAGTCTTAGGGTGACAATGGGGCAGATAAAAGACACGAAGAGATCGTAAGATTACTACTGCCGCTTCCCTTCTAGCTTCTCAAATAGCTGGGCTACTCTGTCTAAATCTTTGTCCCCAGGCGATCGCTCCACGCCGCTAGATAAATCAATACCGGACGGATACACCTGCGTTAAGGCATCCAACACGTTATCGGGTGTTAAGCCACCTGCAAGAAACCAGGGACAGCTAGGCTGGAATTGTTCTAAGGTAGCCCAGTCCAGTGTTTTTCCGGTTCCTCCCAGCATTTGGGGATGATAGGCATCCAGCAGTAGAGTGTCTGCACACTCTCCATAGGCATCTGCCTGAGTTAAATCTTCTGTCGTTTTTATTCTCAACGCTTTGATGATTTCCACGTTAGGCAGAGATTGACGCAGCTTGTGGCAAAATTCCGTTGTTTCTATTCCATGTAACTGTACACCTGTCAAGGCTGCAACGGCGACAGTTTCGCAGATTTCCTCTTGTGTAGCGTTGGCAAAGACACCAATCCGGTCAACTTCGGGGGGCAGTTCTTTCCCGACTGCTCGGATTTGCACGGCACTGACGTAGCGCGGGGACGCCTGTACGCAGATAAATCCCAGAGCGGTTGCTCCCAGATGCGCGATCGCTTGCCCTTGCTCCGGTTTCGTAATCCCACAAATTTTAATTCGCATTGAAATTGTTCTGATTTGTATTAAAAATTAATATAACTGTTAACTCTTAAAACAAATTCTGACTTAGTGCAAAGAGATTTTTATAATCTTTTTTGTTACTAGATTTTAATAAAAGCAGGAGACAGTAATTTGATGACAATACTAGCTGCCCTCCAGTCTACCGTTCCCGCGACACCATCATGGACTCCCACAATAGGGCTGGTGATGATTTTATGCAACTTACTTGCTATTGTCATCGGTCGCTTTGCCATCCAGAAACCCGGTGTGGGGCCTGACTTGCCCTTTGAAAAACCTGCTCTGTTCCGGAATTTCAGTATTCCTGAATTGCTGGCAACCATGAGCTTTGGTCACATAATTGGCGCAGGTGTCATTCTGGGACTGACTAACGCCGGAGCGCTATAAAATAAGGCAACAGGCAAAAGCGTCCAAAATTCTGGTGCGAGGATGAGCGCGATCGCGCTACAGCCTTCCCCGGATCTTGAGGCAAAACAGGCAAAAGGCAAAAATAATTCTTCACTTTTTCCTTTTCAGCCCCTATCCCCTATTAACAATTCAGGAGAAAACAAAAATGGTTGACTTAAGTAGTTTACTTGCCGCAGTGCAGCCTACTGTTCCCCCAACTCCAAGCGGCACTATGGCCGGGTTCATTATCATGGGTATTTTCAATCTTCTTGGCTTGTTCGTCGCCGCCAATGCAGTCCAAAAGAAGGGAGTCGGCCCCAAATTGCCTTTGCAGCTTCCTGGTTTTGGTAAAAACTTTAGCGTTGCTCAATTTCTTGCAGGGATGAGCTTTGGTCATGTGCTGGGGACTGGTGCGATTTTAGGGCTGACCAACATTGGTGTCCTTTAGCACTCTGATTTAACTGCGAGCGAAACGAACAAGTTACTAAGGTGGGTATTGCTCACCTTGGTGATTATGGCGCTCTGAATCGATTCATCCCACAGCTAGAAGCAACGGGATGAATCGTTTGTTATTTGTAATAGCAGGAATCAAAGAGGAAAATTTCGATGCAAGCAAGTTGGCGTATTGGCTCGATATTCGGAATTCCGCTGTTTATAGATTATTCGTGGTTTTTTATTTTAGCTTTGATAACTCTTGCCAATGCCCTAGATTTCTCAACAGTTTTAGGCCCAGTTCTAGGCGGAGGCGCTGGATTATTAATGGCTTTATTGCTGTTTGGTTCCGTCTTGCTACACGAACTGGGCCACAGTTTGGTAGCGCGAAAGCAAGGCATTCAAGTTAACTCAATTACTTTATTTCTATTTGGTGGAATTGCTTCTATCGAGCAGGAATCAAAAACCCCAGGCGAAGCATTTCAAGTTGCGATCGCAGGGCCTGCTGTTAGTTTTGTTCTCTGGTCGTTATTTTACCTCGTGGCTCACACTCTCCCAGTAACGGGTATAGTGCAGGTTATGACATTAAACCTGGCAAAAATAAACCTTATCTTAGCATTATTTAACTTAATTCCCGGACTGCCTTTAGATGGCGGACAAGTTGTGAAAGCTGCGGTATGGAAAGCCACCGGAAACCGCTTTCAAGGCGTGCGTTGGGCAGCTAAATTTGGTTTAGTTTTAGGATGGGGCGCGATCGCATTGGGGATGGCAATTATTGCTTTCAATGATCAGTGGTTCAATGGCTTCTGGATTGGCTTACTCGGCTGGTTTGGCATCCGCAACGCTACGTCCTACGAGCGGATGTCTACCTTACAGGAAACCTTGCTACAGATAATAGCAGCAGATGCTATGCAACAGGAATTCCGAGTTGTGGATGCTAACATGACCTTGCGTCAGTTTGCTGACGGATACATTTTAGAAGCTTCCCACTTCCCCGTTTACTTTGCAGCTTCCGAAGGTCGCTATCGCGGTTTAGTTTCAGTTGACGATTTGCACTTCATTGAACGCAGCCGTTGGGAAACCGAAACCCTACAGAGTATCGTACATCCGCTGACAGAAATTGCCACAGTTGAAGAAAAGACACCCATAGCGGAAGTGATTAACTTTATGGAAGCCAAACAGTTAAATCGAATTACCGTACTTTCACCCGCAGGCGCGGTTGCTGGCGTTATTGACAGAGGTGATATTGTGCGTGCGGTAGCCGCCAAACTAAATCTGGCAATTTCCGATGCAGACATCAAGCGCGTCAAAGCAGAAGCTAGCTATCCGGCGAGTTTACAATTGAATGCGATCGCTAAAGCAGCAACCCTCCAAGACTAACACCATTAACTTCAAGTTACGGCTGAATAACTATCTTTCCTGACTTGTCGATATAACTCAGCTTCCGCTCAAACGTCACTAACACGAAGCAATAACTACCTTACTAGTTTTGTCCATGTAGCCAATCTTTTTTTGTTAATATCTCAGAAAAGTTGAATAATAAGAAGCTAACATACTAACTCTAAACATTAGCTTTAGATGATTTTTTGCTGCTGTATAATCATTAACGAATTATACAAATTTTTGCCAATAATTAATGTATCGCCGCTTTTTGTAAATCCTCAATTACTCCTTCATAATCCCCTATGCCAGCCTTTTCCATTCCCTGTTTATAGAAGTATTCAGCACTCATGTGATTAATAGGTGTTTGTAGTGGTTCATAGATAATTAAAGGTAGTCCAGCCAACACAGTAGCTGTTCCCACAATTACAATTGTGCGGCGTAGGAGATTCATAACTTTACTTTTTTTCTATAACATCTGTACTGGAGTGCGCTAAAATTTCTTGCCACTCTGCATCAGATAAAGGCTGCATCACCATCTCAACACCGAAACAATTACCCGCTGCTACAGTTAGGGCATCCACAACAGTTTGAATCAGCGTATTTCCCTGCTGAGAAAAGGGTAACTTTATCGGTGTCATAACTTCGCCAAACACCTGCTTAAACAACTCAGCATCCGGAGACAAACGCATCGAACCGTGTTGTAAAATAGCATTGCCTCGCCGCAGTTGAGCGCTACCAATCAACTTATAACCATCAACAGTAACTAAATCAGCACCAGTGGCGGTGCCAAAACAATTCGGATTGTGAATGTAGCCACGCCCAGCTGTACCGTAGTGTAAGTCTAAGCCAAGCGATCGCCATCCTTGAATCAAAAACTCACAAATTGCCTCATACGCCTTCAGGCGACTCCCAGCCAACCCTGAAGTAACAACCATATAGGTGAGATCGCCTTGGTGCAACACAGCGCGTCCGCCAGTCGGACGACGCACCAAATCCAACACACCACCTGCATTTAGCTGCTGCCAAGATGCAGGCCATCGAAGTTGGTGATACCCCAGCGAGATTGCCGCTGGAGACCAAGTATAAAAGCGCAAAGCTGGCGGATGCCGTCCCAGCTGGTGTTGCTCCAATAACCATCGGTCGATAGCCATCTGGACGCAACCTGACGCTTGCAGCAAGGGAATCAAACGCCAATAGTTGTCATTAGTCATTAGTCAGTTGTCCATTGAAGTATTCGTAGTAGCTAATTGCCATCTTGTTTTTGAGATTACCAATTAGCTACTAGCTTTTGACTAATGACCACTGACTAATGACTAACTACCATATTCAGCCTGTAAAGGTTCGTCGTTGTTATCTGCAATAGTCGCCACAATGGTAATAGCGCGGGAAATTTCTCCCGGAGAAAGCTCTGCCACAGTGCGAGACGAAAGCACAACAACTTGGTTGTCTACAATACCGAAATGCGATTCAAACGTTTCAGACCAGTTCATTTCCAGTAGTTTCCGCATTAACTGCGCTTCGTTTTTGGCAGGTAGCTTCAGTACATTAGACCAAACTGTAAACGTATCATCATCGGTGATGCCAGTGAGTTGCACAAACACTTCGGCAGTACCGTACTTAAACTTCCAGAGGTATTTATTTTCCTCGCCTTGACTCACCATCGCGGTGTCGTCCTGATCCAAGCTGGAGATGACAGTTTGAATCACATCTACATAATTCACTGCCGTTGCATCCTCGATCTGCTCGTTGGTAATCAGATCCTCTGTTGAAAGTCCTTGAGTGGAAATTTCGGTAGCAGGCTGTTTGGTGGTCATAAAACCTTCTGCTTATGAGTTTTGCGGTTTGCTTAGACCAACTCTATCGTCTAGAGGGACGCTTTGAGGACACCCCAATAGATTAGTTTTTTTTAAGTTTCTGAAATTTGAATGGGCGAGCCTCATACCTCCCCTCCCCATAACTCGTTCCCAGGATGAGCCTGGGAACGCTAGAGAAGGAAGCGATCGCGTCCCCAGGAGACAACCATAGTGCGAGACTATCGTTATACCAGTGGCTTTCTCGCGATCAAATACTTGCTCATAAAGTGAACCTCAGTGGTAATGTCCGTGAACCCAGCCTTATCTAACCTTTCCACCAAATCATCAGTGATGTAGTGCTTGTAATACGGCTCGTGGAACATTTCGTGAAAATTTTCCATCAGTGGCTTCAATTCTGGAGAATCGCTCATCTGAATCGAGTCGCAAATAATAAACACTCCTCCCGGTTGCGTCACCCGGAAGGATTCCTCAATCACCCGCTGACGCGCCGCCGCTGGCAACTCGTGGAACAAGAAAACAGACGTTGTCGCATGGAAATAGTTATCCACATAAGGTAACTCTTCCCCATTCGCCTGTAACAGTTGCGGCAATTCCCCTTGATTTTCCGTCAACAGTTGATTTGCCTTACGCAAGTAAGCAGGCGACAAATCTACACCAAAGAGGGATGCCTTCGGCAGAGCATCGCGAATTAACTTCAAAGTGCGACCCGTTCCGCAAGCCACATCAAGGATGCGAATTTGTTGTGGTGGAGTTGAATCAAAAGCTTTTAGTGCTTGCTTCAACGGAGCGAGAATGCGCCGCCGCATCGGATCTGCTGTGCCACCAAACAAAATTTCCACCTGCAAATCATACAGATTTGCTGACCAATCGCTCAAGTAGCCATCAGTTTGATGATGGAAGTTTTGCAGATAGTAGCTAGGATAACCATCCATCGCAATGTCTGGCGAAAACTCTTGATAACGCTTCTGATTTGCGCGCTGCCAAATTTGCAGCGTATCCAGGCAAAGCACGGGATAGTAGCGGAAAAAATCTGACCAAGGATTATCAAACAGCACACTCTGGGGATATACGCCCCGTTCGGCATCCTGCCAGTCTGCTTCGATAATCTGATTCATCCGTTGTTGAAGTTTGGGTATAACTTCTGGCGGAACAGGTTTACTTTTTATCTCAACACGAGGAGAGATTAGGTTCAGCAGCTGTGTAGTTAAGGCTTTATGAGCTAGACCAAAGTAACTTTTTCCCTGCTGAAAAGTTTGATAGGTCAGCTTGGCGAGATTGTCAGGAATGGGAATTAATTGGTCAATTTTGGAGGTGGACTGCATAGCGATTGAAGATTTGCGCTTTCTAACTTGGGATGAGTATAAAACGATGAGAAGGTTTATTTAGTTTTGTAAAGATACATTTTTTATCGTAGCTCAGTTTTTTCAGTTTCGATCTGTCCTTGGTGAGACAGCAAAAAAAAGCGCCACCCGTCAGAGTGGCGCTTTAGATTTGGTTTTCTCGTTCCCGGTCGGAGACTGGAAACGAGAACGAGAAAATTAGCAATCGTAGTAGAGGGCGAACTCGTAAGGATGAGGACGCAACCGCATTGGGTTAACTTCGTTATCCAGCTTGTAAGAAATCCAGGTATTGATGAAGTCTTCTGTGAACACACCCGGTTCAGTTAAGAAAGCGTGATCGTGTTCTAGTGCTTCGAGTGCTGCATCCAGAGAACCTGGGGTGGAAGGAATTTTGCTCAACTCTTCGGGGCTGAGGTCGTAGATATCAACATCCAGGGAAGGGCCGGGGTCAATTTGGTTCTTGATACCATCTAGACCAGCACAGAGCATCGCAGCAAAAGCCAAATAGGGATTGCTGGTGGCATCCGGACAACGGAACTCTAAGCGCTTCGCCTTGGGATTGGTGCCAGATAGAGGAATCCGGATGGAGGCGGAACGGTTGCCTTGCGAGTAAGCTAAGTTTACGGGTGCTTCAAAGCCGGGGACTAGGCGCTTGTAAGAATTGGTTGTGGGGTTAGTCAACGCCAACAGTGCGGGTGCGTGCTTGAGCAAGCCACCAATGTAATGCAGCGCCATTTGACTCAAACCAGCGTACTTATCGCCTGCAAACAGCGGTTGCCCATCTTTCCAGATAGACTGGTGGGTGTGCATCCCGGAACCGTTATCGTTAAATACTGGCTTCGGCATGAAGGTGACGGTTTTGCCATATTTCCTGGCAACGTTCTTGATCACATACTTATACGTCATCAAAGAGTCAGCTGCCTTGATCAAAGTTTCAAAGCGGAAACCGAGTTCGCACTGACCGCCCGAAGCAACCTCATGGTGATGCTTTTCAATTGGCACGCCGCACTTTGCCATCGTCAGCAGCATTTCCGTCCGCATATCTTGGGAGGTATCGGTCGGGGCAACGGGGAAGTAACCTTCTTTGTAGCGAGGCTTGTAACCGAGGTTGCCACCTTCTTCTTTTTTACCAGAATTCCAACGCCCTTCGATGGAATCTACGTGGTAATAGCCTTCATGCTGGTTTTGGTCAAAGCGAACATCATCAAAAATGAAAAATTCAGCTTCTGGGCCGATGAAGACGGTATCGCCAATTCCGGTAGAAATTAAGTAATCTACTGCTTTCTGGGCAATCGTCCGGGGGTCGCGGCTGTATGGTTCGCCTGTCCGGGGTTCGACAATGCTACAGACTACGCTCAAAGTTGGCTCTGCCATGAACGGGTCGATCCAGGCAGTTGTTGGATCAAGCACCATCGCCATGTCTGATTCGTTGATGGCTTTCCAACCTCGAATACTTGAGCCATCGAAAGGTACGCCTTCGGTGAAGCTGCTTTCATCGATTTGGTTTTGATACACCGACAAATGCTGCCAGATACCCGGCATATCGATGAACTTTAGGTCAATGATCTGGATGTTTTTTTCTTTAACGTAATTTAGGAACTCTTGCGGGTTCTGGAACATTTGGCGGACTCCTTAATTTCTATGCTGGCTCAAATCTGGAAAGCCAAAAAAAACGGTCTAACGATCATCAGGGGTGGTGGATCGCCAAGTCAAGGGGAAAACTTGGATCGAGGGCAAGCAATTTTCCGACAGAAGGCAATGCTTGTACTGAAACATCCTAAAGATAGGTTTCCGGATAATTTGTATCGTAGTATACAAAATTACGAGTGCTGATTTGCCACTAATCTGAAAAAAGTTAAAAATTGTAGCAAAATTTACAAATATCTCTTATGTGCATCATAATTATAATTAATCAGTATCAAAAGCTACTTTTTAGGCGGGGGAAGCGTGGTGTTTAAATTAAATAAGGATTTTGACCAGCAAGAAGCACTACAGTATCAATCAGGAACGCGGGTAGAGCTAAAGCAGCGTCCTGGGGTTGTAGATATTATTGCTGAATATGACCCGATGATGGTGCCGCCAATCTGGTTGGTTAATGATCCTCAACCACGCTATCCAGAAGAGTTGACATTGGTGCCAGCAGCAGGTATGAATGTCAGCTGGTTGAAAGCAGTGGGGAGTCGGAAAGTGCGATCGCAAGCTTCCCAGTCTCCAAACAGCAGCACAAGGTCGCTGGCATATCGCAGTTGCTCTCTTCCAAAAGTTGCCCACTAAGAAAGCACCGCACGCATCAACACTGTGGGATGCTTAATAGATGAGAATATGCTCAGGGAAGTGTTGAGTGTTGTAAACTACAACGTTGGTAGTGGGTAGGCAACAGCACCCTGAGTGATAGAAAATCATCTATAGAGCTTGTTGTTGGGAGAGTAATATCATGCGGGACGCAATCACAAACCTGATTAAGAATTACGATGTTTCGGGTCGTTACCTGGATCGTAATGCCGTCGATTCGCTGAAGTCTTATTTTCAGACAGGTACGGCACGAGTCCAAGCGGCTGCGGCAATCAATGCCAATTCAGCATCGATTGTCAAGCAAGCTGGTTCCCAGCTATTTGAAGAATTGCCGGAGTTGATTCGACCGGGTGGAAATGCTTATACGACTCGCCGTTATGCGGCTTGTCTGCGGGATATGGACTATTATCTGCGCTATGCCAGCTATGCGTTGGTCGCGGGTGATACGAATGTGCTGGATGAGCGAGTGCTACAAGGTCTGCGGGAAACCTACAATTCCTTGGGTGTGCCTATTGGCCCGACTGTGCGCGGTATCCAGATAATGAAGGATATTGTGAAGCAGCAGGTAGCAGCGGCTGGGGTGGAAAATACTGGATTTGTAGATCAGCCGTTTGACCATATGACTCGCGATTTGAGCGAACAGGATGTTTAAGCTAGAAGATTGAAGCTTAGAAGATGGAGGATTGGAGGTTATAACCTGTAACCTTCTAACCTTCCACTTGCTTTTTGGAGCGATCGCACTTTTTCCTTTGTATTGGGGAAAGGCGCGATCGCTTTTTTATGTAGCTTTTTGAACCAAATAAAAGCCTATCTCGATCCTAAACTCTCGACACTTAACGGCACCAAATCCCCATGTGTTGTGTATCCTAACAGCATTGGCTCATGCTGTCGGATAAACTTGCCTGTCAGTACACAGCGTTCTTCCTGCTGCGCTGTGGCGGGAACGCTGGCTCGAATATCAGACCGGGAAAATTTGGGTTTATACTCATCGGATTTTTGCTGCACGTAGTTCCAGAGGATATCTCGAATCAACGCTTGATATCCTTGATGTCCTGCGAGTTCTTTGAGTTCTTCCTTGAGTTCCCTTTCTAGGCGTATGCTGGTGACTTCCATTTCTGTTGTCGAGGTGCGTGGTAAGGTACGCATGATTTTTTCTCCTAAAGATGTGGACATAGTAATACAAGTGTAGTATATTGAAAGTCACATTCAAATTAAAACCTTCAAAAAGCTTTCCTGTGAGACACATACCTACCCGCTCCATGTCAACCTGCCATCCGAACGCCCAAACAAGTTGGGAATCGGCGGCTATTGTCGTGGAGTTTCGATTTATGGGCGATTATGGCTTACAGGGAGATTCCTGCGGGATTGATGAAAAAAATTTGGATGGCAAAAATGGTGGTAGTCTGCGGTTTGCAGAACCACAGATAAATAAACAAAGCGGGAGGTACAGGCAAAAAGTGACTGTACCAATATAGGACGAGAAGACCCAAGAGCAGTTTTCCAGCCCCCGCTTCTAAGAAAAAGAGGCGGGGGTTAATTGTATGAGGAGCCAAGTCGTGACAAGCGCAACTGAGGTGTTAAATAGGTCGGTAGTGGTATTTTCCCAGAATTACTTACCGATGAGCCGGGTGAATATTAAACGAGCGATCGCATTGATGATCAGCGGTAAAGCCGAACCGCTAAATTTTAGCGATGCAGCCGGTTGGCAAGTGCGATCGCCCAGCATAGTTATCGATGTGCCAGAACAAATCCGCTTAACGGTGACTGGCGCAGAGAGAGTCTGGCGGGTTCCCCCGGTAAATCGTAGAGAATTGCTGCGGCGAGATCATCACACCTGTCAATACTGCGGTAACACGAAACAGTTGACGATAGATCACGTCATTCCCTTATCAAAAGGCGGAAAACACACTTGGGATAACGTAGTTATAGCCTGCGAAAAGTGTAACCAACGTAAAGGCGATCGCACTCCCCTACAAGCGGGAATGCCACTTCGCACCCAGCCAAAAGCACCGATGCACCCTGCTGTTGCCTTTGCCGAACAGTTTTGGCGCGAACAGCACACTCACTCTGAGTAAAGGAGATACCAGGCAATGTTGAAATTAACATACACCGAAAATGGATTTTACTTGGAATGTCTGGCTCAATCCTTAGAGGAGTGGGTAACACTACGGGTTGTTTTGGCGCTGCGAGTTGGCACAAGTATCTCCATCGAACCCAGCACTGCTTCGTTTTTGCTCCCCGCTACTTTGCCAGAAGTAGAACAATTAGCAACTCTGGTACAGCGGGAAGGTTCTGAAATCATCGGCGTGTGTGCTTGCGATGCCGATTACATCGAAGTCTGTCTGAATGGAACTTGGATCGAGGGAGATGGGGAGAATGGCGAAGGTGTGTTTGTAGCTGCATTAAGCGATCGCGCTGAATTCTTCCTCTTCAAGCTGTGGCAAGATGCTCAATCCTGTACCTCCTCCTTGAGGTAATCAAATCACTTTTGGGTGGGTCAAAAAACCCACCCTTTTTTAGACATTCTGGAGGTAATAGCTGAATCTAAGATGGAGGACGTAAAATATTTTCTAGCTCGGCTTTAAGAGAAGTATTTTCTTCGCTTAGGAGCAGCAATTCATGGGATATTCGCTGAATTTCTTCATCTTTCAAAGCTAAGTGCTGCTCTAATTCTTCTATGTTCGTTATGCCTCCACCAACTCCCTGTTTTTGAATATTTGGTTTATATTTGCAACTATAAAGCTTTCCATTTGTTCCTAAAACTTTATTTGGAAACGAATCATTAATTCCTTTTAGGATTCGCCGCACCTGTTTTTCATCTATACCTAGTTCTTCTGCAATTAAACGGTGACTTTTTCCTTTTCTCCTAAGTTCTATAACTTTGGCTGTTCTTCTAGGGTCAATTTTTATGCGGTTTAGTGGTGGATTAAAATATTTAATTAATTCTTTTTCAGCTAAGGATAATTGTGATTTCTCACTTATCTCTAACCATGCTAATCTAACTCTATTTAATATCTTGATTTCCCAAAACTTGTTGTGGCTACTCCACCTTTGACGTAGATTATTTGCTTTTCCTATATATTGGACTTTGTTCGATGAATCAATAGCGAAATAGATACTAGAAGTTCGTGGTAATTGAAATTTCATCTCCAACGGAACTGATGGTAGATTCATTAGGTCAATTGTTTGCGGATTAATATTTATCATTTTTGAAAAATTAGCTACAAACAAGGATCTAATTAATGCCCTTAGCTTATCTGAGAATATATAAAAAGAGCAAGCAACCCTAGCGATGTTCGTAATCGCGGTTACACAAACGAAGTCCGGATGGTACGCGGACTTTTGAAACCTGCCTATACAGGTTTTGGGTAGTCCTGCATAGTAATGATAATCAAGCTTTTTGCTCTATAGATAAACTGGCGTTATACTCATGAATAAAATACCAGATAGCTCCTATATGATTGGAGAGTTTTTTAGAGAACGAAAGAGTTTTTCTTACTAAACGCGATATTCTTTGTC